>JBKJMF010000080.1:0-3517 GCA_046596525.1 Devosia sp.
CCGGAAGCAGCGAGGGTCTTGATCGCGCCGGCGGAAATCGCGTTGACGCGGATGTTCCTGGGGCCGAGGTCGTGCGCCAGGTAGCGCACGGAGGCTTCGAGCGCGGCCTTGGCGACACCCATGACGTTGTAGTTGGGCACGTATTTTTCGGCGCCGTAATAGGTCAGCGTCAGCAGCGAAGCGCCGGGGTTCAGCATCGCCTCGGCACGCTTCGCGACCGCTGTGAACGAATAGACCGAGATGTTCATCGTCAGCGCGAAGTTTTCGGCGCTGGTATTGATGTAGCGGCCCTCGAGTTCGTCCTTGTTGGAAAAGGCGATGGCGTGGACGAGGAAATCCATCGTCCCCCACTTCTCCTTGAGGGCCCGGAAGGTCTCGTCCATCGCGGCATCGCTGGTCACGTCGCAGTCGATCAGCGTGGTGACACCGATCTCCGCGGCAAGTGGTTCGACGCGCTTCTTGATGGACTCACCCTGGTAGGACAAGGCGATCTCGGCGCCCTGGTCGGCCAGCGCCTTGGCGATGCCCCAGGCAATCGAGTTCTTGTTCAGGACGCCCATGATCAGGCCCTTTTTGCCGGCCATCAGCCCGTTCGCCATCGTCCGCTCCTTGAGTGCATCATTTTGTGGCGCCGCTTGTCGCATAGGGGCAAGAGGCGAGCAAGGTTCGGCGGGCAAGTTCGCCCTTGCGCCAGGCCCGGTCCGGACTATCTTCCCGCGCCATGACCACGCTGGCCCCCAAAGATATCATCCGCGCCCTGAAAGCACTGCTCGGCGAGGCCGGCACGCTGATCGCCGATCCCGCCGAAATGGCGAGCTACCTGACCGAACCGCGCAAGCGCTTCCACACCCCCGCCGTCGCCGTGGCGCTGCCGGGCAGCGTCGCGGCGCTGCAGGCGCTTTGCCGCTGGGCCAACCAGCACCGCGTGCCGCTGATCCCGCAAAGCGGCAATACCGGACTGGTCGGCGGCCAGGTGCCGGTGCGCGGCGACGAGGTGATCGTCAATCTCAGCCGCATCAACCGGGTGCGCGAGGTGAATGCGGCTGCCGGGCACATGACGGTCGAGGCCGGCCTGATCCTCGAGGAGGCGCACAAGGTGGCCGAAGCCGCGGGCGCCATCTTCCCGCTCTGGCTGGCGTCGCAGGGTTCGGCCCGCATCGGCGGGGTGATCAGCTCCAACGCCGGCGGCGTCCAGGTGCTGGCCTACGGCAACGCCCGCGAGCTGACTCTGGGGATCGAGGCGGTGCTGGCCGATGGCCGGCTCTACCAGGGCCTCAACGCCCTGAAGAAGGACAATACCGGCTACGACCTCAAAGACTTGCTGGTCGGCGCCGAAGGCACGCTCGGCTTCATTACCGCGGCCACCGTAAAGCTGTTCCCGATCCCCGAGGCGCAGGAAACGGCGCTGATCAATGTCAGCGGCCCGGAAGCAGCGCTGCAACTGTTCTACCTGCTACGCGAGCGCACCGGCTCGCGCCTTACCGCGTTCGAACTGATGAACCGTTTTGGCGTCGACCTGCAGCTCAAGTACGGCCTGCTGTCGCGCGATCCGACCGCCAGCCTGTCGCCCTGGTACGTGCTGGCCGAGGTCAACCGCATGAAGGGTGGCGTACCCGGCGCCCTTCAATCTGCGCTCGAGGGGGTGCTGGGTTCGGGCCTCGTCGCCGATGCCGTGGTCGCCGAGTCCGAAGCTGACCGTACCCTGATGTGGGCGGCCCGCGAGCAGATGAGCGAGGTGCAATCCAAGGAAGGTGCCTCGATCAAGCACGACGTGTCGGTGCCGATCGGCGCCGTCCCCCAGCTCATCGCCGAAGGCACTGCGGCAGTCGAACGCGCCATCCCCGGCGTTCGGCCCTGCCCGTTCGGGCACATGGGCGACGGCAATATCCACTTCAACTTCAGCGAGCCGGCCGGCGCGGACCCGGAGGCCTTCATGGCCCGCGAGGCGGATGCCAATGCGGCGGTCTACGAGGTGGTGCGGAAACTCGGTGGCTCGGTCTCCGCCGAGCACGGCATTGGGCAGCTGAAGGCCGGCCTGTTGCGGCAGGTGAAGGACCCGGTGGCGCTCGAAATGATGCGCGCCATCAAGGCGGCGCTCGATCCGAACGGTATCCTCAATCCGGGTAAGGTACTCTAGTTTTGTCGTGCCTTCGAACCGGAAAAGTCTGCAAACTTTCCTGAAGGCACTTCTGGGTGCCTTGTTGACGCGCCGCCCTGAGCATCCCATCTGACGCCCATGCTGCTCGATATCGGATTTCTCGACGACGCGACCCGGCCCGCGCCCATCAAGCTCGAGGGCCTGACCGAGGCCCAGCGCGCACCTGGTCTGCACCTCAAACAGGTGCACAACCATCTGCGCGACAACATGAAGACGCTGGCGGTGCTGATCGACCGCGCCGCCGCCGGCGAAGTCGGGGCGCAGCAGGCCACCGACCAGGCAGCCAGCCTCGCCATGGTCGCCAACTACCGCCGCTTCGGCAATCTCTGCGGCCAGCACTGCAACATCGTCAACGTCCACCACTCCATCGAAGACCAGGCCGTGTTTCCCGCCATCGCCGCGCAGGGCGCCGCCTTCAAGGCCATTGCCGATCGGCTGCAGGCCGAGCATGTGGTGGTGCACGAGCTTCTGGTGCGGCTGATCGATTCGCTCGGCGAACTCGCGACGGAACCCGGCCCGAGCCGCTTTGCCGACACGCTCGAGATCTACCGCGCCCTAGAACGCGTCCTCCTCAGCCACCTCGGCTACGAGGAAGAGGCGATCGGCGATGCACTGGGCGCCTTCGACATCTTCTAGAACAGGTCGAGCTGCCCGCCGCCCCCGGCGACCTTCTTCTTCGGTTTCGCGGCGGCCGTCTCGGCTTCCGCTTCCTCTGCCGTGATCGGACGGATCAGCTCCGGCCCGTCGAGATCGGCTCGACCGACTGCCTTGCCCACTGGATGGTACTTCAGCGAGCCCGGCGGCAGCGGCAAGGCCAGCTGCCGTGCTGCCGTGATGTCGAAGTCGCGAGTGTTGAGCCACATGTCGACGGCGTCGCCGCTGAGCATCGCCGGCATCCGGTCATAGACCGAGCTGATCTCGAGATTGGGCTCGACCGTAACGATGCAGGCGGTGTCCACCTCCTCGCCGTCCGGCCCCGACCAGTTCGAATAGAGCCCCGCGAAGATCATCGGGGAATCGTCTTCCATGGTGATGTAGTAGGGCTGGCGCTTGCCGTCCGGCCCCTTCATCCACTCGTAGTAGCCCGATGCGGGCACGATGCAGCGTGAGTGGCGCACTGCATCGCGGAACGATGGCTTTTCCGCCATCGTCTCGGCGCGTGCGTTGATCAGCAGCGAGAACTCGCGCGGATCCTTCACCCAGTTCGGCACGAACCCCCAGCGCACCAGTTGGATGGTGCGACGCCCCCCTTGCTCCCACACCACCGCGATCGGCTGGGTCGGGGTGATATTGTAGCGCGGCGGAAAGTCGATCTTGTTGAGCAGGTTGAACAGCTCGACCATCATTTCCGGCGGCAGG
>JBKJMF010000018.1:0-4219 GCA_046596525.1 Devosia sp.
CCGCTGGCGGAGGAAGGCGGTCTGATCGACACGATCGGGGCGTTCGTGTTGAACGAGGCGTGTGCCGAGGCGGCGCGCTGGCCGGAGACGATCTCGCTGGCGGTGAACCTGTCGCCGGCGCAGTTCCGCAACCGCGCGGTGGTGCGGGCGGTGACCGATGCGCTGGAGCGGACCGAGCTGAAGCCTGGGCGGCTCGAGCTCGAGATCACCGAGTCCGTGCTGTTCGATGAGAGCGCCGAGGCGCTGGCAGCGCTCGAGGAGTTGCACCGCATGGGGATCCGGGTGGCGCTCGATGATTTCGGCACCGGGTACTCGTCGTTGAGCTACCTGCGGCGCTTCCCGTTCGACAAGATCAAGATCGACCGTTCGTTCGTCGCCGACCTGCCGGGGGCGGACGACTCCGCGGCGATCGTCCGGGCGATCATCGGGCTGGGGCGCTCGTTGAAGACACGGGTGACGGCCGAAGGAGTGGAAACCTGGGAGCAGTTGCTGATGCTCAGGGCCGAGGGCTGCAACGAGGCGCAGGGCTATCTATTCAGCCGGCCATTGCCCCAGGCGCAGGCCCGCAAGTTGGCGGAAACCGGGCTGGTGGCACCGCCGGCGAGAGCTACCGCCTCACAGCGTCGGCACGGCTGATACACACCAATACTTAACGGGCCCGGGGCTAGCGTTCGGCTGCCACCATTTCTGCCCGTCACGGACCCCAATGTTCGACAAGCAGCTGATCGCCACCTCTTCGCAATCACTTGCAGAGGTGGAGCCAATTCCTGCGCTCACCGATGCGGATCGCGCGCTGCAGCTCTACGAGCTGCACGAGGGCTACGGACAGTGGAAGCTGATCTTCCCGGGAACGGTGGTGCTGTCCGAGCGAGTGGCAGAAGTTTATGGTCTAACGCCGGATGGTCCGGTGCCATTGCAGGACCTGGTGAAGCTTTATGTGGCCGAGGATCGCGGCAAGCTGCTGACGCTGATCGCGCAGGCGCTGCAGGACCGGCGCGGCTTTCGCTGCCGGCTGCGGGTCGAGCGGCGCGACGGCGCGCTGCGGATGATCGAGACCATCGCCGACCTGCGGGTGCGCGACGGTCGGGTGATCGAGCTGTTCGGCGCCAGCCGCGACGTGACGGCGGAGATGGAGCGCGAGTTGCAGGTGCAAGGCCGGCTGAAGCTGGTGCAGGACCTCGTCGCCGATATGCCGGCGCCGATTGCCGTGCTGGACGAAAAGCTGCGGGTGCTCGACTGCTCGGTGTATTGGCTAAAAGCGCACCGCTTCGTCGAGCGGCGCGAGGTGATCGGCAGGACCATCACACAGCTGTTCCCCGATACGCCGGCCGAGCAGATCGCCGAGTACGAGGCGGCGCTGAAGGGCCAGACCGTGAAGACGCGTCGGAGCTTTGCTAGCCCCACCAGCGGCGGCGCGGTGCAGTTCGCGACGGTGCTCAGCCCCTGGTACGTGGCCGACCGCAAGGTCGGCGGCATCACGGTGGCGGTGGGCTGGTCGGAGATCGCCGTGACCAAGCGCGCCGGCCCTGCGGCCGAGCCGGTCGAGGATTTCGACGGCTCGCTGCTCGATATGCTGAAGAACGTCAGCTAGCCGCGCGGCTTGCGCCCCGACCGCTTTTCCCCGATTGAAGCGGCATGAACCTGCCGCCCCTTCCTATCGACGAGGCCCTGCCCCGGCTGACGGCTGCGCTGGCCGCGGGACCCTATGCGGTGCTGGTGGCGCCGCCGGGGGCGGGCAAGACGACGCGGGTGCCGCTGGCGCTGCTCGATGCAGCGTGGCGGGGTGACGGCAGGATCGTGATGCTGGAGCCGCGGCGGCTGGCGGCGAGGGCGGCGGCGCGGCGGATGGCGCAGACGCTCGACGACGAGGTCGGCGGGGTGGTCGGCTATCGCGTGCGGCTCGACGCCAAGGTGAGCAGCCGGACACGGATCGAGGTGGTGACCGAGGGGGTGTTCACGCGGATGATCCTCGATGATCCGGAGCTCACAGGCATCGCCGCGGTGCTGTTCGACGAGTTCCATGAGCGGAGCCTCGATGCTGATCTCGGGCTGGCGCTGGCGCTCGATGCGTCGGCGCTGCGCGACGACCTGCGGGTGCTGGTGATGTCGGCGACGATCGACGGGGCGCGGGTGGCGGAACTGCTCGACGGGGCGCCGGTGATTGTGTCGGAGGGGCGGGCGTTTGCGGTGGAGACGCTGTATCGCGACCGCGATCCCTTGGCAAAGATCGAGGACCAGGTGACGAGCGTGGTGCTGGAGGCGCTGCGGGCGCAGCCGGGCTCGGCGCTGGTGTTCCTGCCCGGGCAGGCCGAGATTGGGCGGGTGGCGGAGCGGCTGGCGGGACGGGTTCCGGCGGATGTCGATATCGCGCCGCTCTATAGGCAGCTGACGCCGGAGGAGCAGGATCGCGCGGTGCAGCCGGCTGCGAAGGGGCGACGCAAGGTGGTGCTGGCGACTTCGATCGCCGAGACCTCGCTGACTATCGAGGGGGTGCGGATCGTCGTCGATAGCGGGCTGCGGCGGGCGCCTGCGTATGAGCCGGCCACGGGGCTATCGGTGCTCGAAACGCGAAAGGTGTCGCGGGCTGCGGCGGACCAGCGGCGGGGGCGTGCGGGGCGTGTCGAGCCGGGGGTGTGCTACCGGCTGTGGGGCGAGGGGCAGAATGCGGCGCTTATGGCGTTCGATGCGCCGGAGATGCTGGAGGCGGATCTCTCGGGATTGGCGCTGGATCTTGCTGGCTGGGGAGTGAGCGATCCGGGGCAGCTCAAGTTTCTCGATCCGCCGCCGGGGCCGGCGTGGAACGAGGCAGTAGGGCTGTTGAAGGGGCTCGAGGCGCTGGACGATGACGGGCGGATCACCGCCGAGGGCAAGGCGCTGGCGAGGTTGCCGCTGCATCCACGGCTGGGGCACATGATCCACCGCGCGGCCGAGGAAGATGACGCGCTGACCGCGGCGCAGCTGGCGGTGCTGATCGGTGAACGCGGGCTGGGCGGCGACGGCACCGACCTGACACATCGGCTGGAGCGCTTCGGGCGTGAGCGCGGTAAGCGGGCCGACGAGGCTCATGGCCTGGCGCGGCGCTGGGCCGGGATGGTGGGCAATACCGGCTCGGGCGGCGAAGTCGGGCGGCATCTGGCGTGGGCCTATCCGGACCGGGTGGCGCAGCAGGCAGGGGCGCGCGGGCGGTTCCGGCTGGCCAATGGGCGGCAGGCGAGCCTCGAGGAGAGCGACGGGCTGGCGAGTGCGCCGTATCTGGTGGTGACGGACATCACCGGGGCGGCGGCGACCGGGCGGATCCGCGCGGCGGCGGCGATCGAGCGGGCGACGATCGAGGAATTGTTCGCCGACGAGATCGTCGACGAGGTGGCGATGGCGTTCGACCGGGCGTCGCGGAGCGTGCGAGCGCGGCGGGTGCGGCGGCTTGGGGCGCTACGGTTGGACGAGGCGCCGGTGGCGGTTGCCGATCCGCAGTTGGCGGCGAAGGCGCTGGCCGAGGGGATCGCGGGACTCGGGGTCGGGGTGCTGCCGTGGACCAAGGAGCAGAAGGCGCTGCTGGCGCGCGCAAGCTATTTGCGCGCCACGCTGGGCGAGGAGTGGCCGGACCTGTCGGATGCGGGGCTGGCGGTGGATGTGGGATGGCTGGTGCCTTCGATCACCGGCAAGACGGCGCTGGCGGAGATTGGAGCGGACGACCTGGGCGGGGCGCTGGAGGGGCTGCTGCCGTGGGCGCGGCGGCAGGAGATCGAGCGGTTGCTGCCGAGCCATTTCAATGCGCCGTCGGGGTCCCATCTGCCGATCGATTATGGGGCGGAGAACGGGCCGGCGCTCGAGGTGCGGGTGCAGGAACTGTTCGGGCTGGACAGGCATCCGAGTGTGGCTGGTGGTAAGGTGCCGCTGCTGTTGGTGCTGCTGAGCCCGGCGCACCGGCCGATCCAGACGACGCGGGATCTGCCGGGGTTCTGGCGGGGGAGCTGGAAGGATGTGGCGAAGGATCTGAAGGGGCGGTATCCGCGGCACTATTGGCCGGAGAACCCGCTTGAGGCGGCGGCGACCGCGCGGGCGAAGCCGCGGGGGACTTAGCTTGTGGGCCAGTTCCCAGTCCACCCACCGGCCGTCATCCCGGCGAAAGCCGGGACCCAGTGCTCAGTATCTTCCACGAGCGCCGCGTCATCCGACCTTGCTGTGAAAGACCGGATGGGTTCGCGTTCACCCAGCCGTC
>JBKJMF010000024.1:0-2588 GCA_046596525.1 Devosia sp.
GGAAGGTGACGGGGACTGAGATCGAGCGGTTGCCTAGATACTCGCGGAGGCCGGAGACGAAGATCTCGCGGATCATGATGGCGATGGCCGGGATCAGGTCCCAGCTGTTGAGATCGCGGGTCCAGGCGAAGATGATGAGCAGCGCGCCGACCAGCAGCTTGTCGGCAATGGGGTCGAGCATCTTGCCGAGCGCGGAATTGAGATTCATCTGGCGGGCAAGGAAGCCGTCGAGCCAATCCGTCACAGCGGCGGCGATGTAGAGCAGCAGGGCGATCCAGCGCAGCCAGTCCCAGCCGACGACGAGGAAGAGGCAGATCACCGGAATCGCCAGGATGCGGGCGATGGTGAGCTGGTTCGGAAGCGTCATCAGTTGCGGCGGAATTTGCATGCCGGGAGAAGACGCTATCGGCGTGGCGGGGTCAAGGCGGGGGTGGGTGTGAGGGTTGCGGGAAGGTTGAGGGGGGTGCTGTCCGAGTGTGTGGCCGCCCCCTCCACCGCCTTCGGCGGTCCCCCTCCCCCGCCACGCGGGGGAGGATCAGGATGGATAGAGTCAGGCGACCAACTGTCCGGTTGCCCTGCGGCGCCCCTCGACTGCCTCGGCGAGCTTTTCGAGGACCGTAACGGTCGTTTCCCAGTCGATGCAGCCGTCGGTGATGGACTGGCCGTAGACCAAATCCTTCCCGGGAACGAGGTCCTGGCGGCCGGCGACGAGGTTCGACTCGGCCATGATCCCGACGATGCGCTTGTCGCCGGCGGCGATCTGGGCGCCGACGTCTTCGAGGACCAGCGGCTGGTTCTCGGGGTTCTTCGAGGAATTGGCGTGGCTGGCGTCGATCATCACCGCCGGGCGGATGCCGGACTTTTCGGCTTCGAGGCAGGCGGCGTTGACGCTTTCGGCGCCGAAGTTCGGCACTTTGCCGCCACGCAGGATGATGTGGCAATCGTCATTGCCTGACGTGGCGGCGATGGCGGAGTGGCCGGACTTGGTCACTGCCAGGAAATGGTGCGGCTGGCTGGCCGATTTCACTGCCTCGAGCGCGATGCGGACATTGCCGTCGGTACCGTTCTTGAAGCCGACGGGGCAACTCAGCCCCGAGGCGAGCTCGCGGTGGATCTGGCTCTCGGTGGTGCGCGCGCCGACGGCGCCCCAGGAGACGAGATCGGCGAAGTATTGCGGGGTGGTCATGTCGAGGAATTCGGAGCCGGCGGGGAGGCCGAGATTGTTGATCTCGAGTAACACCGAGCGGGCGAGGCGCAGGCCGTTGTCGATGTCGAAGCTGCCATCGAGATTGGGGTCGTTGATGAGGCCCTTCCAGCCGACGGTGGTGCGAGGCTTCTCGAAATAGACGCGCATGACGATCTCGAGGCTGCCAGCGAGGCGCTCACGGACCGGGGCGAGGCGGCGGGCATACTCGAGCGCGGCTTTCGGGTCGTGGATGGAGCAGGGGCCGACGACGACGGCGAGGCGGTCGTCGGTGCCGTGGAGGATGTTGTGCAGTGCGTGGCGGGCGCTGATCACGGTGCGGGTCGCCGCATCGGTACGGGGGAACTCGCGGATCACCTCTTCGGGCGATCGGAGTTCGCGGATCTGCTTGATGCGCAGGTCGTCGGTGGATTTCAGCATTTCGTCGGCTCCTCGGGGCGTCTTCTTGGGGGGGTTGGAGCACCGGCGACAAAAAAGCCGCCAGGTGATCTGGCGGCTTTTTGGGAAATCTCGGTTTGGTGTTTTACGTCAAACGCGCCCCTTCGGCTGCCAGCGGCTTCCGGTGGTAAAATACCAATACGAATAGGCGGCGCGAAGGTTCATGGGCCGGGTTTGTAACCGAGCTTCCGCGACTTGTCACGGGGGAGCGCTCAGCATTTCGTCTGATGCCTAGCCCGGTTCGCCATCCTTGGCTGCGGCCTTGATGGCGGCGAAAACGCGGAGGGTGGCTTCGAAGTCGGACTGGTCGAGGCCGACGAAGACCTGGCGGCGGAGGGCCATGACGTCCTCGTTGACCTCGGCGACGACCTCGCGGCCGCGGCCGGTGAGGGAGACGGCGTTGGCGCGGCGATCGGTGGGATCGGGCTCGCGGGTGACGAGGCCGGAGGCCTGCAGCTCATCAATCAGCCGGACAAGCGAGGCACCCTCGATGCCGATGGCGTCGGCGAGGGCATTCTGGCGGACGTTCTCGCCGAGGCGGTCGATCCAGATCAGCGGGGCGGAGGCGGCTTCGGAGACGCCGTGCTTGGCGGCAGCCGCCCGCGCCATCTTGCGCCACAGGCGGCCGGCAAGCAGCAGGTCCCGCGTCAGGTCGCGCAGGAGATGTGCGGGATCGTTGGTTGGCATCGGTTCGCATCCTAACTGTACGAGCGCCGAACAACCACAGTCGGCCGTCGTCGGCAACCGTCCGCGCAAGGCGGATTGACCGCGGCGGTGGGAAGCCGCACAAGCCGCGACGATGACGTACGTGCCCGACAAAAAGAAGAACGACAACCGGGCAGCGCTGCCGTTGGTGGCGCCGTTCGTCATCGTCTACGCGGCGCTGTTCCTCTATCCGACGTTGCAGATGCTGGCGATGAGCCTGACCAATGGGCAACTGATCCTG
>JBKJMF010000292.1:0-11260 GCA_046596525.1 Devosia sp.
TTATGGGCCAGCGACGTATCGGCCTTTTCGTTGGGCGGCGTCTGGCCGAGGAACCGGCGATTTTCGCCGATATCGAGCGAGATCAGCCCGGCATCGAACTTGGACTTGGCGGTGCGCATGGCGAAATGGTTGGGATCGAGCCCGAGTTGCTTAATGATGGCCATCTGATCGGCCACCACCCATTCGCGATAAATCTTGTTCTTGTGGATCATGCAGTCGGCAATGGTCCGCGACACAAACGGCTTGAAGGTGGGCTGGCCGAGATGGCCATACTGCGTATGCCGGCCCGAGCCGGTCACCAGATGGCTGGTATAAAAACCTTCTTGGTCGTCGCCATTCCAGATCACCTGCGTGCCCATGCCGCGCCGTTCGGGAAAGCTCACCAGCCGCTGGATGGTGTCGCGCACCACATCCTCGCGGTTGTAGATCGTGCCCATCGTGCCGTAGAGCACGCAGTTATGTGTGTAGTGGGTGTAGATCAGCCCGATGTCGCGCTCGTCCCAGATCTTGTGGGTGCAGCGAACGATGTAATCGACGATGTCGGTATAGACCTCGTCGAACCCATCGAGCGCCTGGCTGCGCGGCCGGTCCGTCGGCGCCAGCTCCGGATAGTCGCGGCGCTCCACCTGTAGCACCTGCTCCTTGGGTGTATCGATCCGTGAGATGCGGGCGGTCTTGGCCTTGTCGCTGTCGTCGTTCATGAGAACTCCTTGGAAGTCGGACGTGTCTGGATATTGGCGGGGGCGGCGAGCCAGTGGCGCAACAGGGGCGTCAAGGCTTCGGGTCGGTCGAGAGTAAGGTAGTGGCCCGCCCGCTCGACGATCGCGAGCCTCGCGCCGGGGATCGCGGCGGCAATCTCCTCGCTGAGTTCCGGGGGACAGACGCGATCTTCCTCGCCGCAGGCGACCAGGGTCGGTCCGGTGATGTCGCCGAGCCGTGGGCGGCTGTCTACGCGGTTGATGGCGATTTCGATCTGGTCGCGGAAGTGGGGCAGGGGTGTGTCCCGGGCCATGGCCTCGAGCTCTCGGCGGAACGCTGTATCCCTGTGGCGCCAGGCCGGCACCGACGCGTCCCATGCTCCGGCAATATAGCTCGCCGTGCCCTCGCGCCCGGCCACTTCGATCGTCGCACGGCGGGCAGCCGCCTTGTCGGTCGGCATCGCGCGGGCATTGCAACCGAGCAGCGCCAACCGCTCGATGCGATCAGGGGCCTGCGCCACCATCTCCAGCGCCACGATGGCGCCGAGCGAGAAGCCGCACAGCGCGAAACGGTCGGGCGCCTGCTTGAGTAGCCGTCGAGCCATGTCGGCTGTGCTGGTCGCGCCGCCGATCGGGAGCGTCCGGGCCGTTGAACCCAGCATGTCGAGGACTGGCGCAAATACGCGTTCGTCGCACAGCGTTCCCGGCAGCAGGATCAGTTGGGTCTGGTTCGGCATTGCTTCATCTTAGCGGCAATCAGGCGGGGATGGCGACGATCGCCGGGGCGCGAAGAAAACACTGGCAAATACTGCATACGTATGCAAGAGCTTTCTTCGCCACCTCGACGTGGCCCGAAACACCTGTGTTTCCTACCGCTTCACCTTCCACCGGAGGCCGATCCGCCATGTCCGATTCCACCCGCGCCCCCAAGGGCATCAGCTACATCAAGGCCCCCTCCCGCGACCAGGTAAGCGACAATGCGCCGGTCGAAGCGCTGGTCTCCGAGATCATCGCCAACGTTCGGGAGCGTGGTGATGCGGCGGTGCGCGAGTACAGCGAGAAGTTCGACAAGGCCGATGTCTCGGTGTTCGAAGTGACCGCGGCGGAGCGCGAGGCGGCGCTGGCGGAACTGGCGCCGCAGACCCGCGCCGACACGGAATTCGCCATCGCCAATGTCCGCCGTTTCGCCGAGGCGCAGCTGGCAACCATCTTGCCGCTCGAAATCGAGACGCTGCCGGGCGTGCATCTGGGCCACCGTGTCATCCCTATCGAGCGCGTCGGCTGCTACGTCCCCGGAGGTCGCTACCCGCTGCTCTCGGCGCCGATCATGACGATTGTCCCGGCCAAGGTCGCCGGCGTGGATGAGGTCATCGCCTGCCTGCCGCCCAATGCGCACAAGGCGATGATCGCCGGCTGCCACCTGTCCGGCGCCAATCGGATCTTCCGCATCGGCGGGGCCCAGGCCATCGCCGCCATGGCCTACGGCACCGAGAGCGTGCCGGCCGTCAACAAGATCGTCGGGCCGGGCAACGCCTTCGTCAATGAGGCCAAGCGCCAGGTGTTCGGGCCGGTCGGTATCGACCAGCTTGCCGGCCCCTCCGAGATCTTCATTGTCGCCGACTCCACCGGCGATGCCGAGATGATTGCCACCGACATGCTGGCGCAGGCCGAGCATGATGTGCGCACGCGCGTCGGGCTCATCACCACGGATCGCGCGCTGGCTGAGCTGACGCTTAAGGAAGTCGAGCGCCAACTCGCGACGCTGTCCACCGCTGCCGTGGCCGGGGTGGCATGGAAGGACTATGGCGAGATCGTCGTGTGCGAGGACGAAGCCGCGCTGATCGCGTACTCGGACCATGTGGCGGCCGAGCACCTGCAGGTGCACACCGCCGACCCGCAGGCCATGGCGGCAAAGCTCCGCAACTATGGCTCACTGTTCATCGGCCAGCTGGCAAGCGTGGTCTATTCGGACAAATGCGTGGGGACCAACCACACGCTGCCGACCATGGGGGCAGGTCGCTACACTGGTGGGCTATGGGTCGGGGCCTATGTGAAGATCGCGACGCACCAGTGGCTCGACGAGCGCGGCGTGAAGGCCGTGGCGCCGCCGGCAGCGCGGCAGAGCGCATCGGAAACGCTGGAAGGCCACCGCCGCGCCGCACAACTGCGGCTCGATCGGATGCAGGCCTGAAACTGAAAAAGGCCGGTCCAGCGACCGGCCCAGCTTCATTTGATCTGGTCCGCCTCGAGCCAGGCGGCCCGGAGCTTCTCCACAGTGAAACCTGGCGATCGCGCTGCCTTGAGTACCGGTTGCTCCTTGCGCACGACGATATCAATCGCAGCGGGCATCTTCTCGATGTGCTCGGCCGGGATCACCACGGCTCCGTGGCGGTCGGCGTGGATGAGGTCGCCCGGGCGAACCGCCATGCCGAACACTGTCACCGGCACGTCCAGCTCGGTGACGTGGACGAAGGCGTGGCTGGGACCGACGGAGCCGGCGATCACCTGGTAGCCGGGGTCGAGCATGCTGAGGTCGCGCAGCACACCGTTGGTCACGGTGCCGGCGACGCCGAGGCCCTTGTGCTGGGCGACCTGCATCTCGCCCCAGAAGCCACCGATGCAGTGCGGCCAGTCGGTGTCCTCGATCACCACGACGTTCGGACCTTCACCGGCCGAGACGTACTCGTAGTACTGCATGCGCAACGCACGAACTTCTGCCGGCGGCTTCTGCGCCGGCGACGAGGCCCGGATCCTGGCGGTGCGGGCAAAGCCGACGACGGGGGGCAGGGCAGGGTCGGCGCAGACCGTGGGGCTCTTGGTGAAGCCCTCGGCGGTGCGTCCGCCCATCACGTGCTCCAGCGCATTGCAGACGGTCGGCGTGTCGTTGCGGCGCAGCACCGCGAGCGTTTCGGCTGTGATGGCCGGCATGAAGTCCTCCCGAGGCGTGAAGGGCGGGCCTGGCGCGGCCCGCCTCGTGATTATTCCGCTGCAACGCGGTTCTCCGCAAACACCGGAGCTGCCGGGGCCGCCGCGCCACGGATGACGAAGGCGATGGCATCGGCAGAGGCCGGGTTGCGATAGCCGTGTAGCAGGCCGATCGGCACCGTCAGCGTGTCGCCGGCGCCCAGGATCAGCTTGCCGCCGTCCCAGTTGAACTCGAGCGTGCCGGACTGCACGAAGATGACCTCCTGCTCGGAGCGTGAGTGCGACGGGATGGTTGCGCCGGTTTCGAGCTTCAGCCGGCGCAGCGCGAAGTCGTGCTGCCAGTGGCCGATGATCGGGCCGGCCTTGAAGCCGTCCGCGGCATCGACGTCGCCGATCAGCGCGTCTTCCTCGACACCAGGGCCGGCGAGCGGCGAGTTCGGATTGCCCTTCATGTCCGCGGCTTTCACCGCGTACTTGCGCAGCTCGTCCATCGGCGGGGTCGCGAGCTCCTTGAGCTTGGCCGCGTCGGGCGGCTGCTCTAGTTCGGCGCCTTCGGGGACCTTCTCGCCGAGCGTCGTGTCGACGAGCTTGCCGCCCTTCAGCAGTTTCAGCCCGAAATCCTCGGCCATCTTGAACACCGACGGTGCCCAGACGACCTTGCCGGGATCATCGTGGCCGAGCACGACCGCGAGGAAGCCAGTGCCCTCGTCGCGCTTCTCGAAGCCGCGGAACATGTGCGTCGGCACGGTGGCGACATCGCCCGGCTCGACGTCGAGATAGCCTTCGTCCTTGTTGGCCCCGAAGACGAAGCGCCACTTGCCGGTGTGGACGAGGAAGGTCTCGGCGGTCAGGTGGCTATGCTGTGAATTGGTGCAGCCGAAGGGCTGGCGGGCGGCGCCGAAATTGAAGCCATGCGCCTCGGGAATGTGGACTACCTGGGCCTTATTCTCGGAGACACCTGGCCCGATGATGGTGAAGTTCTCCTTGCGGTCGGAGCCCGGGGTGCGGGCGTCGATGAAGGCGTTCCGCAGGCCCTTGAGGTCGGCATAGCGGACGAGGCGCTTCTCCATCGCCTCCTGGGTCCAGTCGGTCATTGGAATATCCTTTCCTTCTTAGGTGCATTCGTATGCATAGCGCGCGCAATCAAAGCGGAGCTCATTTAGAGCCCTCTGGGCGGTAGACGCGCCGGCCGTCGACTTCGACGATGCCGGTCTTGGGCAGCCGGGCGGAGCTGCGGACGATGAGTTCGCCGGACAGCACCTTGTGCTGCGGTTCGATCTCGCCGGAGTGGATCTGGTCCATCAGCATGTCGACGGTGGCTTCCACCATCGACTCGATGGGCTGGGTGACGGAGGTGATGCCATAGCTCGGCCAGCGGGCAGGACCGACATCGTCGTACCCGACGATCGACAGGTCGCCGGGAATAGCCAGGCCGAACTCGTAGCGGGCGACGTCCATCGCGGCGACGGCCATGTGGTCGTTGGCGACGAAGATCGCCTCGGGACGGTTGGGCAGGGCGAGCAACTCGCGCGCTGCGGCTTCGGCTTCGGTGCGCGAGTAATTGCCGGTGCGCACTGCGATGTCGTTGAAGCCGTGCCCCGCCAGGGCTTCCTGGAAGCCGCCGAAACGGTCGCGGTTGGTGGAGGAGTTCTCGAGGCCCGCGATGTAGCCGAAACTCGTGTGCCCGCCGGCGACGAGGAACTCGCCCAGCAGGCGTCCGCCCTCACGGTTGCGCGTGGTGACCGACGAGGTTTCGTCGCGCTCGGTGGTGCGGTTGAACAGCACGACCGGGATCCCGGCCACGGCACATTCGGCGGCGAGTTCGGAACTCAACGAGGTCGAGGCGAGGATGATGCCATCGACACGATACTGCATCAGTTGGTCGAACACCGGGTCGCTGTCGCGGTCCTTGAAACCGGTGAACAGCAGCATGTGGTAGTTCTCGGCCGAAAGCCGGCGGCCCAATTCCTCGAGCACGTCGGGGTAAAACAGGTTCTCGAGGTAAGCCATCACCACCGCGATGATGCGCGAGCGGTTGGTGATCAGCGAGCGGGCGATGGCGTTGGGGCGGTAGCCCAGGTCCTTCGCGGCGGCGAGCACCTTGGCGCGGGTTTTCGGCGAGATCGACGCGCCGGGCGTGAACGTGCGCGATACGGCGGACTGGCTGACGCCAGCATGCTCGGCCACCTGCGAGGAGGTGACGGGCGCCTTCTTGGTTATTCCGCCGTCCATCCGCCATCCACCATCAATGCAGAACCCGTGATCATCGCCGCCCAGTCGGAGGCGAGGAAGACGACCGGTCCCATGATGTCCTCTATCCGCCCGAGCCGTCCCAGCTTGATCTTGCCCAATACCCAGCTTCGAAAATCCGGATCGCTCAGGTTCTTCGCGGTCAGTTCGGTTTCGATGAATGTCGGGCAGACCGTGTTGACGCGAATATTGTGTGGTCCCAGCTCGATAGCCATGGCCTTGCTGAGCCCTTCCACCGCAAATTTGGTGGCTGAATAGACGGCACGGCGCGGGGCCGAGACATGGCCCATCTGCGATGAAATGTGAGTGATCGATCCGGGCTTGCCGGCTTCGACCAGCCGTCGCGCCACAGCCTGCGAGACGAACAGCAGCGCCTTGACGTTGAGGTTCGCCACTACGTCGTAATCGGCCGCCGACACATCGAGGAAATTGCCGTGCCGCGCGCCGCCGGCGCTGTTGACCAGGATATCGAAGGGCGCGCCGCTACCGGCCAGGGCCTCCACGGCAGCGTGATCGGTGACATCCAGCGCCGCACCGGCCGCATCGAGGCCGGCACCGCGCATTTCGGCGACGACCGTTTCGACATCGGATGCAGTACGCGCGGTGATGGTCACCGCTGCGCCGGCCTCCGCCAACGCCACTGCTGCGCCAAGCCCGATGCCGCGCGTCCCGCCCGTCACGAGGGCGCGCTTGCCGTCGAGCCTGATGCTGGGAGTGCGCGGCAGGGTCATGCTATTCCGCGGCCGCCTTGGGGCTTGCGGCCGTACCGTAGGGGATGTTCCGCCCGCCATAGCGGCGCACCCGGATGTTGCCCTGCTCGGCATGTCCTGCGAAGCCTTCAAGCATGGAGAGGCGCGACGCGTACTCGCCGACCATGGCCGAGGCCTCGTCGGTCTCAACGATCTGCCAGGTGCAGGTCTTGAGGAACTTGCCCACCCACAGCCCGCCAGTGTAGCGAGCGGCTTTCATGGTCGGCAGCGTGTGGTTGGTGCCGATGACCTTGTCGCCATAGGCGACGTTGGTGCGCGGCCCAAGGAACAGCGCGCCGTAGTTCTGCAGCGTGTCGCGGAACCACAGGTCTCGGTCCGTCATCACCTGCACGTGCTCGGATGCGATGCGGTCGGCGACTTTGACCATCTCTTCGTAGCTGTCGCAGACGATGACCTCGCCGAAATCCAGCCAGGACTGCCGGGCCACCTCGCCGGTGGGCAAGATCTTCAGCAGCCGCTCGATGTAGTCCATGGTGTCGCGCGCCAGCTTCTCGGAAATGGTGAGAAGGATCGCCGGGCTGGTCGGGCCGTGTTCGGCCTGGCCGAGCAAGTCGGTAGCGCAGAGTTCGCCGTCGACGGTCTCGTCGGCGATAACCAGCGTTTCGGTGGGGCCAGCGAACAGGTCGATGCCGACCCGGCCGAACAGCTGGCGCTTAGCCTCCGCCACATAGGCATTGCCGGGACCCACTAGCATATCGACCGGCTTGATGCTCTCGGTGCCGATGGCCATGGCGCCGACCGCCTGGATGCCGCCGAGCACGTAGATCTCGTCGGCGCCCGCCATGTGCTGCGCGGCGACGATTGCCGGCGCAGCCTTGCCGTTGAACGGCGGCGCGCAGGTGATGACGCGCCCGCAGCCCGCTACCTTAGCGGTGAGGACGGACATGTGGGCCGAAGCGAGCAGGGGGTACTTGCCGCCGGGCACATAGCAGCCCACGGCAGAGATCGGCACATGCTTGTGGCCGAGCGTGACGCCGGGCAGCGTCTCGATCGCTAGCTCGTGCATCGTGCCCTTCTGGGCGATGGCGAAGTTGCGCACCTGGGTCTGAGCGAACATGATGTCGGCAAGGTCTTGGTCGGAAAGCTGGGCGATGCAGGCGTCGATCTCGGCCTGGCTCAGGCGGTAGTCAGGACGGTCCCAGCCATCGAACTTGCGGCTGAGCTCGCGGACGGCTTCGTCGCCGCGCTTCTCGATATCGGCGAGGATGGTCTCGACGGTCAGGCGGACCTGCTTGTTGGCCTCCGCACGCTCTTCCACCGTCTTGCTGGTTTTCAACCACCGCGCCATTCTCGCTTCTCCTCACTCGTACGCCATGATTGCATACGTATGCAAAATTGTAAACCACGACCTCGCAGTCCGTAGCGATAGATCGGCTCAGCCTGCCCGGGGCAGGGCGGGGGGACGCTGGGACGAATGATCGGTGGCCCGTTCGAAGGCGTGGCCGACCTGGCACACTCGGGCCTCATCATTGTGCCGGCCGACAATCTGCATGCCCATCGGCAAGCTCTGGTGGAAGCCGATCGGCAGGGCCAGCACGGGATGGCCGGAGACATTGAAGCCGATCGTGCGCATCGGCGTCCACACGGCCTCCTTCTCGAACGGCGCCGCCAGCAACGCCGTGGTCAGCGCTCCGACCGTGACCAGCACGTCGTGCCGCGCAAGCAGGGCATCGACGGCCAGCTTGAACTCGGACCCAGTGCGCCGGGCGGTCGACAACTCCTCATCGGAGACCGCAACCCCGGCGGCGAGACTCAGGAAGGCGCGGCGGCCATAGGCTTCGGGATGCGCCCGCAGTTCTGCCGCGTGGTAGTCGAAACTCTCCTTGTGGAGGATCGCCGCAGCAGCGATTTCAAGCGCCGGATATTCCGGAAGTTCGATTTCCTCGATGACCGCGCCAAGTTCGCTGAGCCGCGACACGGCCGCATCCATGGCCCCGACCACCGCGGGCATGACCTGGTGATCGTCGGCGAACCAGTTGCGCGCATAGCCGACCCGGAGGCCGGAGAGGGGCTGGCCGAGCAGCCGCAGCGCCGAAGTCTCGGCCTCGCGACCCGCGATCATATCGAAGGTCAGGGCCGCTTCCGCCACCGTCGCACTCATCGGTCCGATATGGTCCATGCTAGGCGACATGGCGAGGGCGCCGGCCTTGGGCACCGACCCGGCGGTGGGCTTGAAGCCGACGACGCCGCAGTAGAAAGCCGGGCCGCGGACCGAACCGCCGGTGTCACTGCCGATTGTGATGCGCAGCAAACCGCCCGCAACAGCCACGGCAGACCCCGACGATGAGCCGCCGGTGATGTGGTCGAGGCTCCAAGGATTACGGGCAGGTGGAAAGAGGCCGCGCTTGTCTGGCCCGACCGTGCCCCATTCGTAGGTAGCGAGCTTGCCGATGATCACGGCGCCGGCGTCCTTCAGTCGGCGAACGATTTCGGCATCCTCGCCGGCGACCGCGTCGGCCCGACCGGGCGCGTTGGCGGTCGTTGCGATGCCGGCGACGTCGAGCATGTCCTTGATGCCGATCGGGATGCCGTGAAGCGGACCACGATCCACACCCGCCGCCAGCTCGGCATCGCGTTCAGCGGCGCCAGCAAGGGCCCGGTAGGTATCGACGGCATAGAACGACAGATAGTGCCCGTCGCGCTCTGCGATGCGATGGAGGGTTGCCTCGACGAGGCCGACGGAGGTCAGCCGTCCATCGCGCAGCCGCTTACCCTGCTCGAATACATCGAGGTCCAGGCCGTCTGATGTGACGGGCTCAGGGGCCAGCTGTACCGATAGTCCGTCGCTCATCCAGGCGGCGAGGCCGCCAACGCTCTCCACCTCGGCCTCGTCGAGCACGAGGCCTGCCGCCTCGACGCGGGCGAGGAAATGCGCGCGCTGCGCGGCTTTATCTTCGATGGGCATTCAGGTCTCGATCCGGGCGCTCGTGGATTTGTCGAACAGGTGGCAGGCGGCGGGCGTGATATTGACCCGTATCGGATCGCCGATCGCAGCGCGATAGTCCTTGGTGGTCTTGATCGACACCAGTTCGCCGCCGACACGCATCGAGATCATCGTCGCCTCGCCGAGCAGTTCCACCGAGTAGATCCCGGCCCCGATCTGGCCGCCCTCGGAGGTCAGCGCGGCATCCTCGGCGCGGAAGCCGAGCGTTACCGGGCCGCGGGCGTTGCGGTTGAGCCCCGCGACGCGGATATTCTCGCCGGTGAACACGCCGTCGGCGATATCGCCGGGGACGAGGTTCATGGCGGGCGAGCCGATGAAGCCGGCAACGAAGGTGTTCGCCGGCCGATCGTAGATCTCCATGGGTGTACCGACCTGCTGCACCACGCCGCGGCTCATCACCACGACGCGGTCGGCAAGCGTCATGGCCTCGATCTGGTCGTGTGTCACGTAGATGGTGGTGGTCTTCAGCGTATGGTGCAGGTTCTTGATCTGCGCCCGGGTCGACACGCGCAGCTTCGCATCGAGGTTGGAAAGCGGTTCGTCCATCAGGAAGGCGTTGGGCTCACGCACGATGGCGCGGGCCAGTGCAACGCGCTGCCGCTGGCCGCCGGAAAGCGCGGCCGGGCGGCGCGCGAGGAACTCGTCGAGTTCCACCATCTTCGAGGCCCGCATCACCCGCTCATGATGCTGCTCCTGCGGCACCTTCCGCACCTTCAGCGGGAAGCGGATGTTCTCGTACACCGTCATGTTGGGGTAGAGCCCGTAGCTCTGGAATACCATCGAGATGTCGCGGTCCTTGGGCTCGAGCTTGTTGACCAGCCGGTCGCCGATCCAGATTTCGCCATCGGTGACGTCTTCGAGTCCGGCGATCATCCGCATGGTGGTGGTCTTGCCGCAGCCCGATGGTCCGAGCAGCACCAGGAACTCCTGGTCGGCGATATCGAGGCTGAACTCCTTGACGCCGACGAAATTGGTCCATCGCTTCGACACGTTCTTGAGTTGGATCCGGGCCATCAGGATCAGCCTTTC
The DNA here is from genome assembly GCA_046596525.1 of Devosia sp. GTDB lineage: Bacteria > Pseudomonadota > Alphaproteobacteria > Rhizobiales > Devosiaceae > Devosia_A. The sequence goes on from JBKJMF010000292.1 coordinate 10,617, forward strand.
ACTGCGCCTGCGGTGAGCCCGCTGACGATCTGGCGTTGGAAGAAGAGGACGAGAATGAACAGCGGCACGGTCGCCGAGACCACCGCAGCCACAGCAAACATCACGTCGCCGACGGTATGGATAGAGCCGAGGAAGCTCGAGATCTTGGGCACCATGGTCTGGTTATCGGCGCTGAGCAGCATCGAGGTGGTGGCGAAGTCGTTATAAGCGAGGAGGAAGCTGAACAGCCCCGTCGTCACCACGCCCGGCCACATCACCGGAATGATCACCCGCCGGAACGCCTCGAAGCGCGAGCAGCCGTCGACCATGGCGCTCTCGTCGAGATCCTTGGGGATCGACAGGAAGAACGAGTGCAGCATCCACAGCGTGAACGGCTGGTTGATCGCGACGAGGACGATGATCGAGGTCGGCAGATAACCCCAGATGTTGAGCTGGAAGAACGGCAGCATGTACCCCGAGACCAGCGTGATGTGAGGCATGGCCCGGAACACCAGTGCGGCGATCAGGATCCAGAAGGCGTAGCGCTGCCCAGAGCGGGCAAGGGCATAGCCGCCGAGCGTTCCGAGGGTCAATGAGATCACCGTCACCGAAACCGTCACGATCGCGGTGTTGCCGACGGCGCGCCAGAAATCGTTAGTGACCCA
>JBKJMF010000035.1:0-5452 GCA_046596525.1 Devosia sp.
TCCGTGTCCCCACCATCGTCATGTCCGGCGACAAGACCTTCAAGCAGTTGAAGGAGCCCGTCCGCCTAGCCCGCGAGACCATCCCCGGCGCCCGCTTCGCCTCGCTGCCTGGCCAGAGCCATGACGCGGCAGCCGACCTCGTTGCCCCCGTGCTGATCGACTTCTTTACCGGCGCCGACGCCATCCGCTTCGCCGCCTGAGGAACTGACAATGTCCGACCACCTGTCCACCACGCTATCCGCTCTCGCCGACCCGACCCGTCGCGGCATCCTCGCCCGGCTGTCGCTGGGCGAAGCGACGGTCAGTGAACTGGCCGAGCCCTACGACATGTCGATGGCCGCCGTGTCCAAGCACCTCAAGGTGCTGGAAAAGGCCGGGCTGATCTCCCGCGGCAGGGAGGCCCAGTGGCGACCCTGCAAGCTCGAGGCGGCCCCCATGGCGGAAGTCGCGGACTGGGTCGAGAACTACCGCCGCTTCTGGGAGGAGAGCCTCGATCGCCTCGGCGACTACCTGGCCGAATTGCAGAAGGGCGACCCCGGCGGCTCCCGGAACTAGGAGCGTGATCAGCAAAAAGTTGCAGACTTTTGCGGTTCGATCGCGCGACCACCTAGAGACTTCCCCGGGAGCTCCTCGGAGCCGAAAACAAGAATGCAGCGACCCAAGGTCATAGCGCTCTCGGACTACCTCCGGCAGCGCGACGCCGAAGCCTTGCGCGCCCGCCTGAGGCAGCGCGCCGGAACGGAACACTGGTTCGTACTTTACTGGCGCTATTGGCAAGAAAGCCTCGATCGCCTCGACGCCTACCTGATGCAACTCAAGGAGCTAAAAATGGCACTCGACAACCTCAAGATTGAAGCACCCGCCAACGAGCCTATCGTCATCGCCACCCGCGATTTCGCTGCCCCCCGCGCCCTGGTGTGGAAGGTCATGACCGAACGCGAGCACGTCGCCCGCTGGTGGGGCACCGACGGCCAGCGCAATGTCATCACCGCCTTCGACGTCCGCCCCGGCGGCAAGTGGCGCATCGAGTCGCACGACCCGGACGGCAACGCCTACATCTTCACCGGCGAATATCGCGAAGTCGACGCGCCCAACAAGTTCGTCTGGACCTTCGGCATGGAGAACATGTTCGCCGGCAAGACGCTGCTGGAAACCCACACCTTCGAGGAAGACGGCGCGATCACGCACTACAAGTCAGTTTCCAATTACGACAACATCGAGGATCGCGACGGCATGGTCGCCTCGGGCATGGAGGTCGGGATGCGCCGCGGCTTCATGATCATGGACCAGCTCCTCGCCGACCTGCAGGAAACCGCAAAGTGATCGAGCCTCTTGCCGCCCCTTCGTCCGATCGCCGGCTCGAACTCGAGCGCGAGTTCGATGCCCCGCGCGAGCTGGTCTGGATGGCCTTCGCCGATGCCTATCATCTCAGCCAGTGGTGGGGCCCCAAGGGCTTCACCAACCCGGTCTGCGAGATCGATTTGCGGGCCGGCGGCAAGTGGCATCACGTGATGCGCGCGCCCGACGGCAAGGAACTGCCGACTGACAGCATCTTCACCGAGGTGACGCCGCCCGAGCGCATAGTCTATCGCAACGCCGCCGCCGATCCGAAGATCTTCGGCGACAACCCGCCGCCGAGTTTCATCCGGGTCATCACTCTCGAAGATATCGGCAACGGCCGCACCCGGCTGACGCTCAACGCCTATTTCGACACCGCCGACCAGAAGGACGCCGTCGTCCGTCGCGGCTTCCGCGAAGGCACCGAACAGAGCTTCGACAAGCTCGCCGCACATCTTGCCACCGTTGGAGGACCCCGATGAAGTTCACCACCACCATCCTGCAGTCCGGCAACAACACCGGCATCATCGTGCCGTCGGCCGTGCGCGGCGAGCTCGGCGGCGGCAAGAACCCGCTGGTGGTCGTCACCCTCGCCGGCCACACTTGGCGCAGCAAGGTCGCGACCATGGGTGACCAGTTGCTCATCGGCGTCAGCGCCGAGATCCGCGGCATCACCGGCGTCAAAGGCAACGAGGCCCATGAGGTCGAGCTGACCCTCGACGACCAGCCGCGCGTCGTCGAAGCCCCGGGCGACCTGCAGGCCGCCCTCGATGCCGACCCTGTAGCGAAAGCCGCCTGGGACAAGCTCGCGCCCAGCCACAAGAAGGCCCACGTCACCGCCATCGAAGGCGCCAGGGCGGCCGACACCCGCCTCCGCCGCGTCCAGAAGGCCATCGAAGTGCTCACCGCCGGTTAGCCGGCCCACCGCCAGCCCCGCCTTTTCAATCCGCATTCCGCGGCACCGGCGGAGCCATATCCAACCCACGGAGACCACCAATGCTACGACGAACCGTCCTTGCTCTCGCCGTCCTCGCCAGCTTCTCTCTGGCAGCGCCGGTCACCTCATCCACTGCCCAAGAAGGAACCGCCCCCATGCCCACTCCCACCAAGTCCGGCTACGTCCCCGTCAACGGCGGCAAGGTCTACTACGCCACCTATGGCGAGGGATCCCCGCTCGTCCTGCTGCACGGCGGCCTGATGACCATCGAGAACTTCGGCCCCGTCATCCCGGCGCTCGCCGCCACCCACGAGGTGATCGCCGTCGAGGCGCAGGGCCACGGCCGAACCGGTCCGCTCGACCGCACGATGAGCTTCGCCAACATGGCCGCCGACGTCGCCGAGGTCATCAAGTCGCTCGGCTACGACAAGGTCGATGTCGTCGGCTATTCGATGGGAGGCACCATCGGCCTGCGCCTCGCGCTCGATCACCCCGAGCTGGTCGACAGGCTGGTCATCGCCTCCGCCCCCTACGCCTTCTCCGGCTGGCACGACTACAACCAGCAAGGCATGCGCGGGCTCAACGCGAGCCTCGCCGAGGGCATGAAGGGCACGCCGCTCTACGAGAGCTTCGCCGCCGTGAACCCCGACCCCGAGACGAACTTCTCCAAGCTGCTCGACCAGATGGGCTACATGGGCAAGGACTATGACTGGTCGGCCGAAATCCCGAACCTCAAGGTCCCCACCCAGCTGATCGTCGGCGACTGGGACGCCGTCCGCACCAGCCACACCGCAAAGTTCTTCGAGCTGCTCGGCGGCGGCCTGCAGGACGCCATGTGGGACGGCTCGGGCATGAACCAGAACCGCCTCGCCATCCTGCCTGGTGTCACCCACTACACCATGATGACCTCGCCCAAGCTCGCCGAAACCGCCCTGAGCTTCATCGAACAGGAGTGAGGATAGGGCGGCGTTCGCCGCGCACCCCTCCCCAACCCTCCCCGTGAAGGGGAGGGTGCCCGCCGGTGAGTGGGGCATCATCCTGCCCTCCCCCACCGGCCCCACCTCCCCCTCGACGGGGGAGGCAAGCGAAGCTTGTGAGCGCAGCGAGCTAGCGTAGCTCGGAGGGGGTGCGCGGCACGCGCCGCAGTCGCCACCCCATGCCCCTTGACCCCGCCCCCCAAACTTCCGACTCATGCATCCATGCTTGAGTCGCTCCTCGACACACCGCCTCGCGACCCCGCCGAGATCCTCCGCACCGTCTTCGGTCACCAGAGCTTCCGGGGCCAGCAGGAGGATGTTGTCCGCCACGTTACCGGTGGCGGCGATGCCGTGGTGCTGTTCCCCACCGGCGCCGGCAAGTCGATGTGCTTCCAGCTTCCGGCCCTTGCTCGGCGTGGCGTAGGCATCGTCGTCTCGCCGCTCATCGCCCTGATGCGCGATCAGGTCGAGGCGCTGAAGCAGGCCGGCGTCAACGCCGCGACCCTCAACTCCTCGATTTCGTCCGAGGAGTCCTCGCGCACCTTCCGCGATCTCAAATCCGGCAAGCTCGATATGCTCTACGTCGCCCCGGAGCGGCTGGTGCTGCCCGGCTTCAAGTCGATGATGCAGGGCGTCGAGATCTCGCTCATCGCCATCGACGAGGCGCATTGCGTGAGCCAATGGGGCCACGATTTCCGCCCCGAGTATCGCCAGCTCGCCTCGATCGCGGCCGACTATCCCGGCGTGCCGCGTATCGCGCTCACCGCCACCGCCGATCCGACCACCCGCGACGACATCATCGAGCGGCTCGGCCTCACCGACGCGCGCATCTTCACCACCAGCTTCGACCGGCCCAATATCAGCTACTCGATCGTCGAGCGCGACAACGCCCGCTCGCAGCTGAAGAGCTTCCTTGCCCGCCACACCGGCAATTCCGGCATCGTCTACTGCCTCAGCCGCAACAAGGTCGACACAACCGCCGAGTGGCTGAACAAGCAGGGCATCCGCGCGCTGCCCTACCACGCCGGCATGAATGCCAGGGATCGCAGTGCCAACCAGGACGCCTTCCTCAAGGAAGAGCAGCTCTGCCTCGTCGCCACGGTGGCGTTCGGCATGGGCATCGACAAGCCCGACGTCCGCTACGTCGCCCACATGGACCTGCCTTCGTCCATCGAAGCCTACTACCAGGAGACCGGCCGAGCCGGCCGCGACGGCCTGCCAGCCGAAGCCTGGATGTGCTACGGCATGGCCGACGTGGCGCAGCGCCGCCGCATGATCGACGAAGGCAGTGCCCCCAATGAGGTGAAGCGCGTCGAGCGCTCAAAACTCACAGCGCTGCTCGCCGTCTGCGAAACCCCCGAATGCCGGCGCAAATCCATCCTCGCGCATTTCGGCGAGGCCTATCCCGGCCCGTGCAACAACTGCGACACCTGCCTCGTGCCGGTCGAAACCTGGGATGGTTCCGACGCCGCCATCAAGGCCATGGCCGCCGTCTACCGCACCGGTCAGCGCTTCGGCGCCGGCCACATCATCGACGTGCTGATGGGCAAGGTCACCGACAAGGTCACCCAGTTCAGCCACCAGGACCAGCCGGTGTTCGGGCAGGGCAGGGACCTCGACCAGCGCTCCTGGCAATCGGTCATCCGCCAGCTCACCGCCATGGGCCTGATCGTCGTCGACCACGCCTTCGGCGCCCTGCACCTCACCGATGAATCCCGCCCCGTCTTCAAGGGCGAACGCAAGATCACCCTCCGCCGCGACCGCCCCCGCAAAGCCACCGAAACCCGCCGCGCCCTGCAGAACGCCGTACAACTCCCACCCGCCGCGCAGCCGGTCTTCGAAGCCCTCCGCTCCGAACGCGCCGCCATCGCCAAATCCCAAGGCGTCCCGCCATATGTGGTGTTCCACGACACGACGCTCCGGGCGATGGCGATGGAACGGCCGCAGACCATGGCGGAACTCGGCACCATCCCGGGGATTGGTGAGAGCAAGCTGAAGCGGTATGGAGCGGAGTTCCTGGCCGTGCTGCGGACGGCGGGGCCGGGCTGAGGCGCCCATTTGGGTCGCACTCATTGCTCACCCTACCCACCGGCCGTCATCCCGGCGAAAGCCGGGACCCAGTGCTCAGTATCTTCCACGAGCGCCGCGTCATCCGACCTTGCTGTGAAAGACCGGATGGGTTCGCGTTCACCCAGCCGTC
>JBKJMF010000310.1:0-7874 GCA_046596525.1 Devosia sp.
GCGCCGACCGCGACCGGTTGGTGGGAAAAGCCCACGGGGCAGGGCACGCCCGCTCCCAAGCAGCGCTGGAACAAGAAGCAGAAGGACGCCGGCAAGCAGCGTCGCACCGAAGGCGAACGCGCAGCGGGCTGATACTCGATCTCTCGTCATCTCTCCCCTTGCGGGAGAGAAATCGTAAGAGAGGGGATCGTGGTGGGCACGGATGGCTCCGCACCCCCTCTCTGGCAAAATCTAAGGCTTAGCGAAGATGCTAAACCTAAGATTTCGCTTTCTCCCCCGCCAAGGGGGAGATGACGACTGGGACGTCACGGCATTGCAAAAGGGCGGTCCAGTGGGCCGCCCTTTTTGCTTTACCTGATCCCCGACACGCCCGGCACAAGGCTGACGCTAGTCTCCGTCGAAGGCGCGCTCATCGCACCATCGGCCGGGGCGCCGTCCGGCGGCGGGCCGCTGGGGCGCTCTCCACCCGAGGCGCCACCAAAACCCGTCGAGGACTCGGCCGTGGGATCCACACCGACAATCATGGCTACGAGGTAGCGCTCCTCCAGTTCCTTTACATAGGCGAACGAGGCGCGGGTGGCCTGGCTGGCGATGTTGTCGTTGGCGTTGAGCGTGTCGCGGTCGTGGCCGTGCGAAGTGTAGGGTTCGACGTTCTGGTAGAGGAACTGGCTCAGCGCATCGGGGAAGAACAGCTGGCCGGTAAGCACGGTCTTGTCGTCGAGGAAGACCTTGAAGTGGATGTGGGTGGTGCGGCCGGCGTACCAGCCCGGATAGATGGTCTGGAACTCGACGATGCCGTTGGCGCTGGCGAACTGGGTGCCGCGGAGAAACGTCTGCCCGGTGGTGTCGACGCCACCGGTCTGGTTGGCGTAGCCCGAGTAGAGGCCCTCGGCATTGCAGTGCCAGATATCGACGCGGGCGCCCTCGATAGGCTTGCAACTGCCATCGACGACCTGCAGGCGGATCGTGGTGGCGACGCCCTTCTGGGTGCCCTCGGTGATATCGGCGCGCTCCAGCGACGGGTCGAAATAGTAGGGCCCCTCGGTCACTTCCGGGGTCAGTACGCAGACGTCGGCGCCGGGCATCAGGCCGGAGGTGGTCTCGGCGCTCGCCTCCTGGGCGAAGGCTTTCTGGGTCATCAGCGTACCGCCGGCGGCGGTGATGACGACGAGCCGGAGTGCGTCGCGGCGGGTCAGGGGGCTGGTCATGTCGGGTCTCCTTCAGGGTCACGAGCCCGATCTAGGCAGGGGACTGGCGATCCTCGCGTTACAAGCTGGAGAGTTGCATTACGTCTTCGAAATGTGGCGGAAACCGGAAGCCGGATGAACGGCAGATAAACGCCTGATTCCGGGAACGTTCAACTGGCTCGCCGCATTATTGCCCTCAAGATGAACCGCTGGCCGAAAGGTCGCAGCGCCCTGGGGGCCAAAATGCTGAAACTTACTCTCGTTGCCCTGTTCGTGATGTCGATGGCGACCCTCACCATCGCCGCCTCTGCCATGCCGGTCGAGACTGCCCCGGTCGCCCAGCTCGCCGACCTCGGCTGAAGCCGGCTATCGTGACACCCGACCAAGAGCATGGCCGACAGCGACCCGCCCCGATGAGCACCACCACGCAGATCCTGGTGCTCGTACTGTTCGCCACGGCACTCGCGGTGCTGGCTTTCGCCGCCGCCAGCGTAGTGCTGGTCTAGCTTTACCTTTCAGCTTTGAGGTGACACCTTCCGGCCCGCTCGCGGTTGGGGGATGTTGTTATGGTCGAAGCAAAAGCGCCTCACCTGACGCCGCGCAGCCTGGTCGGGCAGCGCTTTGCGAGCGATGTGTTCGGCGATATCCGGGTAGCGCTGGTCGGCTATTGTCCGCCGCCGTCGCGGCTCGAGCGCTACAGCCCGCAGCGGGTCAGCGACCAGCATTTCATCCATGTCACGCCGGACAGCGTACGCATCCTGTCGCATCAGGGGCAGCGGTTCCTGTCGCTTGCGCATGTCTATGGCGGGCCGGTTTCGGCCTCGACGGTCGAAGAGCTGGCCTATTACGGCATCGACGTGATCCTTGCCTATGGCCTCGCCGGCGGGCTCGGCAGCAAGGGCCTGAAGATGGGGGACTTCTACCTCGTCGAGGATGCGTTTGCCGCAGACGGCACGACGCGCCACTACACGCCTGATCCGATCGTGGCTGCCGACGTAGGGCTGAAGGAGCTGATCCCTGGGCAATGGCCCGGCGCCATCACCCCGGTTCGCGCCGCGACCGGTGACGCGATCTATCGCGAGAACGACGCCATGCTTGAGCGGTTCCGCGCCGAGGGCTGCGACATCGTCAACCTCGACTCGAGCCACCTGTTTGCCGCATCGCTGAGCAATGCCGAGGGGCGGCGGATGCGGACCATCCAGTGCGGGGTGATCTCGGACGTGGTGGCGGCCGAGCCGGGCGCCGAGTCTGACAGCACACTCTCGACAATGCTGTCGGGCTCGGGCGATGGCTTCAACCCACTGGAGCGGACGGGCGATATCGTCTCGTTCTACATCGAGCAGCTGGCGCCGCGGCTTTAGCTCAGCGGGATGCCCTTGTTGCCCTTATCCTTCTGGTACGCTGCCGATAGGTCATTGTAGGCAGCGTTGAGGTCGTCGACGCGGGCGACCAGGCGTTCCTTAGATGACCGGTCCATGCCGGCGATCATCTGCTGGATGTCGTGGCTCGAAAAGAACGCGTTCTTGCGGTTGTAGAGCGGGCGATCTTCCGGGACGGAGTCGCGGTCCGGGTCGGGCACGGCGTAGACCTCCCTGAGGATGCGGATGTCGTGCGGGATGCCGAAGCTGTCGCGGGTGTCTTCGTAGCTGAACAGATAATAGAAGTTGTCGAAGCCCGACCAGGTGATGCCCGAGAGGCAGAGCGAGCACGGCTCGTGCGTGGCGAGGAACAGGCAGTCCTTGGGGGCAGGACGCTGGTCGGCGGGCAGCTCGTAGAAGCGCTTGATGGCGTGCATTTCGCCATGCCAGAGCGGGTTCTCGGTCTCGTTATTGGTCTCGCCGACCACCAGCGACAGGTCGGATTTCTTGAGGATCGCCGCGCCGAACAGCTTGTTGCCGCCGTCGACGCCGCGCTTGGTCAGCGGCAGCAGGTCGAGTTCGATGACGTCGAGCAGGCGGGAAATCAGGTCGGGCGTATGCATGCGGGCCTCCGGTTCGCTAAACGAACCTGTCGAGAGCCGTGGGGAACGTCAACCTAGAAGCGCGACTTGCCGAGGTTTGCCAGTTCCACGCCACCGGCATCGAGCAGGACCAAGTGATCCGCGTCGAGGCGCCAGAAGCGGGTGGCCGCGAGGGCGGCGAAGAAGCTGTCTTCCTGCTTGGTGATGTCTTCCGACACGCAGGCCATGCGCGTGGCGGCGACGGCGCTGAAGATCAGCCGCTCGCCGCTGACTTCGGCCTGTGCAAACCACGAATTGCAGCCGCCGCGGCCGCCGGCACGCATGTCCGAGGCGATGGAGAGCGAGGAGCTGACGCCACGGGCCACCGGGGTGTTGCCGATGGTTTCGGCCTGCCAGGTGATATCGAGGATCGGCGGCGGCGCGACAACTTCGGGCTCTGCCACCGCCTCGTCGGCGGGCACGATGTTGACGATGATGACAATGGGAGTGGCTGGGATCAGCGGATCGATGGCGTAGGGCTCGGCATTGCGGAACCAGACCGCATCCTCGCCAGAAATCTCGGCGACCAGTGCATAGCTGTGGCCGGCGACGATGACGTTGTCGTCGAAATTCAGCGTGAAGGTCAGCGGCACCTGGCCGGGGCTGGCGATCGGCGCCTTGGCCGAAACGCGCGGCGGCAGGTCCGGCGCGGCGAGATCTATCAGCGACACCGAAAGCGTGCCGCCGGGCGGCAGGGCGATGCGCTCGCGATAGGTCACGTCGCCCTTGAGGGTCACCTTGGCCGCGAGCGCCGGGCTCGCGAATGCCAGCAGCAGCGCCACCATGGCCAGAACGATACGCATGACATACCTCCACCTTCAGCCTGTAAGCGCCAGCTTATGTAGCAATTGCAACGTAGTTGCGACTTTGGATCGCCATTTCGGTAAAGAATTCAGTCCCGCCGCACTACCAAGTACGGCTCAGAAAAGAAGTATTCCTCGAGATTATTGCCTTCGCCGCCGCGATCGATGAGCAGGAAGTCCGAGGTCTCGCCGAGCGGCGTCAGCACGCCGTGCCAGGTATTCATCGCCATGTTGATGCCTTGCCCCGGCCCGGCGAGGAAAGCCCGCGGCGTTCCCGGCACGCCGCCCTCGTCCGGCGCGACGATGGAGAGGAACGGCCGCTGCGACAGCGGATAGAACGCCTGGCTGCCGAGCGGGTGGCGCTCCACCATCTTCAACGGCAGCGGCAGTTCGTAGTGCTGGCCACGGGCGATGGAGACGAGTGGGCGGGCGTGGACGCCGCCAAGCTCGACCTTGGCGAGGTCATGGTAGCGCTCGGTCATCCCGCCATTGATCGGGTAGTGGTGTGCGCCCTCGGTCTCGATCACCTGCCCGAACAGGGCATAGGCTTCGCGGGTGAGGGGCTCGATGAAAATGGTGCGGCTGGCTGGCATCTCGACTCTCTGCTGTTAAGCCGAACTCTAGCCGATGCACGCCGCCGCGGCAGCCCACCCGGTGCGATGGAATACGTCACATCTGGTGTTTGTCTGATGTTCCGATACTACTTGCGTCCACATTTGTATTTGCGGGCGATAATGGCGGAATATCAGTTCGGCGATCTGATTTTTGATGAGAATTTGCTCTCGGCGCGAGACCTTGCGGGTAGTGAAGTCACTTTCACCCGCGCCGAGCGGACATTGCTTTCGACGTTTATGGCGCATCCCCGGCGCGTGCTCTCCCGTAACGCGCTACTCGACGCGATGTCGGGCGTTGGCTCGGACGCTTCCGACCGGAACGTCGATTTCCTGATCAATCGCCTGCGCGCCAAGCTGGGTGATCCGGCGCGCTCGCCGCGCTTCATCGCCACACGTTATGGCGAGGGTTATGTCTGGGTGGCGGAACCGGCTGAACCGGCCGATGCCTTGGTGGTGGTTGGCCCGGTGCATGGACTGGCGCGTGCCGGTGCGCTGGAGCGCGTGGCCAGGGCGCTGCTCACTGAACTCGCAGAGCAGCTCGATGCCGCCACTTCTCCTGGGCAGGAGGTCCGGCTCGAGGAACGGTTCTCGCCCAAGAGCCCGACGAAAACCCAGTTCAGCCTCGAGGTCAGCGTCTTCCCCAGCGGTGGCCGGCTGCATGGCGCGCTGGTGCTGCGGCAGATGCCCGGCGGCGACGTCATCGGCATGTCGCGGATCGCCGCGGCGCAACTCGCCGACGTAGCAGAACTGGTGGCGGGAACGGTGCAGCAGTTCCGCTCGCTGATCTGGCATCGCCATGCCCTCGGCATGGTGGAGGCGCCGGCCGCAGGAGCACCGCCGCTTTACGTGGCGATGCACGACGCGGCGCGCCTCATCACCGCCAGCACCCGCAGTTGGGTCGAGAGTGCGGAGCAGGTCCGCGCCGCCCTCACCGCCAATCCGGACGATCCGCAGGCGCGGCTGATGTGGGGCCTGAGCCTCTATGCGCAGGTGATCATGGGGACCGGCGGCCAGATCCTGCCGGAGGCGGAACGGAACGCCATCGAGGACGAGATCGAGGCCTCGGCGCTTGCTGCCCTGCCGGGCGTCGCCGCCAATCCGATGCTGAAGCTGTCGGTGGCCAAGCTGCTGCTGTTCGTTGCCCGCGGACACACCGCCATGGCGGAGCAGCTGGCCGAGGAGGCTTTCGAGGTCAGTACCGCGTTCGCCGCCTCGTTCGCCATCCTCGGGCAGGGGCGGATGATGCGCGGACGGCTGGCCGAGGGCATCGACCTGCTCGAGCGCGGGCTCGAGATGGCCGAGCCGGGAACCGAGTTTCAAATCTATATCATGGCGACGCTGTGCGGCGGCAAGCTTGCGGTGGAGGATTACGCCGGCCTCGCGACGCTCCTGGCGCACATGCACGAGATGTCGCCGATCACCCGGGTGAACGTCGCGCCGTTCTGCGTGCTCGCCAACGAGCCGCTATCGCCGCAGAACCAGGCGATCTTGTCGGGCATGGGCGAGGAGCGGGCGCGCCGCAGCCTCGAATACATCCACATGACCTCGGCCCGGCAGTACGAGGACGTGCGGTATCAGCGCAACGTGCTGCGCGGCTTCGCGCACCATCTGGTGCAGATCTATGGGCCGGGTGTGGTGCCAGCGCAACTCAGGGCAATCCTCGAACCCGCAGCAGGGGGCTGACGACCGCCGCCACCGGGGTCGTCAGCTGAGCGAGGTCGACCCGGGGACCCGCGCCCTGTGCACTGCAGGCCGATAGTGTCAGGAGGGCCGCCACCGTCGGTCCGGTGCCGACGCCGGGGCGTCGGCGTGGAGGTTCTGGTGGCAACCGGTCGGCCATGCGTCCAACTCCCTCTGGCGGATGACTCCGCAGGCGAGGACGCTAGGCCAAGACTGTTGTTGGATTATTTGATCGCGGGCGGGTCGATCTTGAGCGTGTTGGCCTTGGTGCCGCCGCCCATGTAGACCGCCACCAGCTTCATCGGCACGGTGCCGGTGTTGGTGCCGTTGTGAGGCCAGCCCACGGCTTCGAGCACGGCCTCGCCGACACGGTAGGTCTTCTTGCCCTTTTCGCCATAGTCGACCGTCAGCTCGCCTTCGAGGATGTAGGCGAAGAGCGGCACCTCGTGCTCGTGCCAGCCGGTCTGGCCGCCGGGCGGGATGGTGACGATCGCCGAGGTGACGCTGGGCGTGCCCTCGGGGTAGGCGAGGGGCGTGCCCAGCACGTCACTGCCGCCCTGCAACAGCGGGGTGAGCAGGTTCTGGTAGGTCTGCGGCGCCAGGTCCTCGGCATGGCCGGGGAGGGTGAACGCCAGGGTCGCGATGACGGCCAGGCAGATACGCATGCTCGATCCTTGTGTGAAATGCGGCATCGCCTACAGCGTCAGCTTCATGTGGCGGTTGACGTCCTTGTAGAGCAGGTAGCGGAAGCGGCTTGGGCCGGCGTAGCAGGCCTGCGGGCAGAAGGCGCGCAGCCACATGAAATCGCCGGCTTCGACCTCGACCCAGTCGCGGTTCAGCCGGTAGACCGCCTTGCCCTCGAGCACATAGAGGCCGTGCTCCATGACGTGGGTCTCCTCGAACGGGATGACCGCGCCGGGCTCTAAAGTCACGATGTTGACGTGCATGTCGTGGCGCACGTCGGTGGGATCGACGAAGCGGGTGGTGCCCCAGCGGCTGTCGGTGCCCGGCATCCAGATGATCGGCTCATCCTGCTCGTTAGCGATGAAGGCGGCCGGCGTGTCGACGCCCTCGACCGTCTCGTAGCGCTTGCGCACCCAGTGGAAACGAACCGGGGCAGTTGACTTGTTGGTCAGCGTCCAGCGCGTGCCGGGGGGCAGGAAGGCGTAGCCGCCAGGCTTCAGCAGATGGGTCTTGCCATCGAGGATCAGCGTTGCCTGCCCGTCGACGACGAACAGCACACCCTCGGCGCCCGCATCGGGCTCCGGTTTGTCGCTGCCGCCACCGGGAAAGACTTCCATGATGTACTGCGAGAAGGTCTCCGAGAAACCGGTCATCGGGCGGGCGATGACCCAAGCGCGCGTGTCTTTCCAATGGGGGAGGTAGCTGGTGACGATGTCCCGCATGACCCCGTGGGGGATCACGGCATAGGCCTCGGTGAAGACGGCGCGACCGGTGTGCAGTGCGGTCTGGGCAGGCAGGCCGGCCATCGGGCTGGCGTAGGTATTGGGGGCCATGGGACGCATTGGTTGTGGAAGACGAGTCGTCTTAGCACGGACGCCGCTGGCTCATCTCCCCCCTTGCGGGGGAG
>JBKJMF010000364.1:0-34316 GCA_046596525.1 Devosia sp.
CTGGCTGATGATCGCGCTGCTGGCGGTGGCGACGCTGGCGGTCATCGATACCTGGCGCGAGGCACGGGACACCGCCAACTCGCTCTCCGACCGCGTGCTGGCCGGCTCAGTGTTGGCCATCGCGGAGCGGGTGATCGTCACCGAGGACGGCGCTCTCGAGGTGGACGTGCCCTATGTGGCATTGGAGATGCTGACCTCCACGGCGCAGGATCGGGTGTTCTATCGCGTCGACGGCCCCAGCGGCTTCATCACCGGCTACCAGACGCTGCCGACCTCCAGCGAGGCGACGGCGGACATCTCCTATTCCGACGCCGAGTTCCGTGGCGATCCGATCCGCGTCGCTGTGCTGCAGCGTGCGGCCTCGTCCGGCGTCAGCGCCATCCCGTTCACCGTGACGGTGGCCGAGACCACGATTGCGCGCACCCAGCTGACCCAGACCCTGCTGGTTCGCTCCGCCATCCGCCTCGCTCTGCTCATCCTCGCCGCGGCGGTAATCCTCTGGCTGGCGGTCGGCTTCTCGCTCGCTCCGCTGTACCGGCTGCGCGACGCCATCTCCAGGCGAGCGCTCGACGACCTCAGTCCCATCGAGCAGGAAGTGCCGCGCGAGGTGCAGGGGCTGGTGGACACCATCAACTCCTTCATGACCCGGCTGTCGGCGGCGCTCGAGGCGCTGCGGCATTTCACCGGAAACGCCAGCCACCAGTTACGGACACCGCTGACCATCATCCGCACCCAATTGGCACTGGCACAGCGCGCCGACACCCCGGCTGCAGCGCGCGAGGCTGCCCGGACCGCCGACGCGGCTGTGGTGCACGCCGAGCGCGTACTCGCCCAACTGCTGCTCCTGGCGCGGATCGACGAAGCAGCGTCCGACCGGCTGCAGTTCCCTGTCATCGACCTGTTCGAACTGGCACGCGAGCGCACCGGCGACTACGTGGTCCGCGGCCATGCGGCGGACATCGATCTCGGGTTCGAAGGCGAAGGTCCGGCGCTGGTGCGCTGCGACCCGATGCTGCTCGGCGAGCTGCTGAGCAACCTGATCGAGAACGCCATCGCCTATGCCGGCCCGGGAAACGAGGCGACGGTTCGTGTGACCGCGGTCGACGACGTACTTCTCGAAGTCGCCGATACCGGCAACGGCGTTCCACCCGAACAACTGGTGGCAGTGCGCAAACGCTTCAGCCGGGGTGACAGCGACAAGCCTGGAGCTGGTCTTGGCCTCCCCATCGTCGAGGAGATCGCCGGGCTGTTCGGCGGAACCGTGGCGACCCGCTCGGAGCCGGGCAAGGGTTTCAGCGTGCAGATAAGGCTGCCCCTTGCCTCGGTTGCTTGATCGCCTGCGTCCGACAACTAGTGCGAGACGCTCAGCACGACGTTGCCCCGCTTGCGACCCGTATCGACATAAGCGTGGGCTTCAGCGGCGTCCGCGAGCGGATAGCTGCGGTCGATCACCGGTCGGTAGGCCCCCGACTCTGCCAGCGTCGCCAACAACCGCAGGTCCTCGAGCCGCTCCTTGGCAACCCCGGCAATAAGTTTCTTGCCGCTCGCCTTGCTCGGGGCGTTCATGCCAGCACTCTCTGCGAGCGACGCGAGCACCACCAGCAGGCGGCCGCCCGGCTTCAAAACAGGCTCGCAGCGCACAAACGAGGCTGTGCCGGTGGTGTCGAGGATAATGTCGTAGGATTCGCCCAACTTGGCGAAATCCTGCTTGGCGTAGTCGATCACCTTGTCGGCGCCGATGGAGCGAACCAGCTCTAGATTAGCCGTGCTGCAGACGCCGGTGACCGTTGCGCCGAAGTGCTTGGCGAGTTGCACCGCGGCGGTGCCGACGCCGCCGGATGCCCCGACGACGAGAACGTTGTCGCCCGCCTTGATGGCGGCCTTGCCCTGCAAGAAGCTCAGTGCGGTGGTGCCGCCGAACGACAGCGCCGCTGCCTGCTCGAATGAGAGGTTCCCCGGCTTCAGCGCGATCATCCCATCTTCCAGCATCGTCCGATACTCGGCGTGGCAGCCGAAGGCGCCCCCCGCGAAGGCGAACACCTGGTCGCCACGCTTGAAGCGGCGCACCGCAGTGCCGACCGCTTCGATCACCCCGGCGAGTTCGGTTCCGAGGATCGGCTTGCGCGGCCCGAACACTCCGAAGACGAGACGCCCCAGCAAGTTGAAACCGGCTGGCATTTCGAGGCTGCGCGCCCGCCAGTCGCCGGTCGTCACGGTGGTGGCGTGGATGCGGATCAACACCTCGTTGTCCTTGGGCACGGGCTTTGCCACTTCAGCAAGCGCGACGACATTGGGGCCGCCATAGCGGTGATAGACGATGGCTTTCATTTCGCTGTCTCCTGACATGCGTTCTCCGTGCCCGCCAAGGCATTGGCCGGCCGATCGGATGGATGATGGATGAGTGGGCTCGGCGGTTGCGGAGGCTGCCCTGTTGTCCGGCAGGCGTTCCGTTCTCAGTGCATGCACCCTTCTACTCGCGGGCAGCGCCGGGATAAATTGACCAATCCGGTCCGTCTGATATGCGCTTATGCATGGATTGGCGTTCGGTGAACTTCGATTGGAACCGGGCGCGAGCCTTCCTCGTCACCGCCGAGGAGGGCTCCTTGTCGGCGGCATCACGGTCGCTCGGCATGGCGCAGCCGACACTGGGCCGCCAGGTCGACGCACTGGAGGCGGAACTCGGCGTCATTCTGTTCGAGCGCGTCGGGCGCGGCTTCACTCTCACCCCGAGCGGATTGGAGCTGCTGGACCACGTCCGCGCCATGGGTGATGCCGCCAACCGCGTCTCGCTGACCGCTGCGGGTCAATCGCAATCGATCGAGGGCACGGTCTGCATCGCCGCGAGCGAGATCTATGCGGCGGTCGTGCTGCCGCCGATCATCGCGAAACTGCGGCAGGCTGAGCCAGGCATCCATATCGAGATCGTTGCCTCCACCAAGGCGAGCGATCTGCTGCGCCGCGAGGCGGACATCGCGATCCGCAATTTCCCTCCGACCGAGCCCGACCTGATCGCCAAGAAGATCAAGGACGTGCCAGCCCGGCTTTACGCGACTCCCAGTTATCTCGAAGCTATCGGCAACCCCAAGCTCCCCTATGACCTGCGGCATGCCGACTTCATCAGCATCGATCGATCCGGCATGTTCCTCAAGGGTCTCAACGCCCGCGGCCTGAACCTGACCGAGCGAAATTTCCCGATTCTGAGCGAGAACTGGCTCGTGATGTGGGAACTGGTGAAGCATGGCCTCGGCATCGGCGTGCTCGACGGCGAGATCGGCGACGCCGAGCCGCTGGTCCGCCGCGCCCTCCCCGAATTCGAGCCGATCATGTTCCCGATCTGGCTGGTGGCGCACCGGGAACTGAGCACCAGCCGCCGCGTGCGGGTGGTCTTTGACCTGCTGGCCGAGGAACTGGCCCGGCCTTAACCCCCTCAGCGCCCGCCGAAAGCCCCCGTTGTCAGCCCGGCGATGAAGGCGCGATTGCCGAACACGAAGACCAGCAGCACCGGGATGATGGCGATGACACCGCCCGTCATCAGCAGTGGCCAGTCGGTGTTGAACTGGCCCTGCAGGGTAGCAAGGGCAACGATGGCGACCTGCATGTCGGGCTTGGTGGTGGTGATCAGCGGCCAGAGGAAGGTAGATCTGCAAGTGCGAGGCGCCCTCGATGCGCGGCTTCCAGCAGTTCGGCGGGGATCGACTTGATGTACTGGCGGAGCAGGAAAGTGCCGAAGCTCGAGAGGAGAGCCGGCTGCTGGAACTGTCCCCACCCGCCGCCGTACTTGGGGTGGAGCAGATCGCCTTCGAGGCAAAAGAGCGGCCGCTGAACTTGACGCTCTCCCCCCACCATCCGACGCGCTATCCACTGCGCCTCGACCAGGATTCACGCACCAGCCGTGCTCGCGTCTAGCGCTAGAGCTTGCAGCGCTTGGGCAGGCCATCGTTGCCGATGTAGCGGTCAGTCATCCGGCTGTAGGTCACGTAGCGCGCCGCGCACCGTGCCGCATGGCCGCCCGATGCGGTACGGTCGCCACGCTCCATTGCGTCGATCAAGCTGAAATCGATCGGAGTGGAGGACCTGCGGCTGCGTGGAAACGAGGTGTTCAGCGCGTTGATCGCCGCGGCGGCAGGGTCAAAGTTCGGATTGTTCGGATTGTTCGGGTTGTTCGGCCATCCATAGTCGTAGTCGTTGTTCCAATGCGGACCACCGAACACGTACAACTGCTGCGCCTGTGTCGGGGCGCTCAGGGCGGCAAATACGGACGACAGCAGAAGCCAAGACGGCAGGACCTTGCACATCGCAACGTCTCCTCACGTGCAGCGCTCCGGGCAAGCGCTGAAAATGTGAGGCGTCCGGCGAAGCGTTCAGCCTCGCAGCAATGGATTGCCGAACCCCTGCCAACCTGCTGAAGATTAGTATGGAATTGGTATCGTCTCGACGAGAAGCAGCCGCTCGTCAGCGTCCAGTTGGCGCCAAATTGCCGACGTGGAATGTCCCTAAGGGGGGCAAACCACCGCATCACTCCCAAACCGACAACATCGCGGACTCAACATACCTCAGGTGGTTCGACATTGCCGCGCGGGCGGCGTCAGGGTCGCGGTCTGCGATCGCGGCGACGATCTGCTCGTGGTCGACCAGGATGTGATCGCGCAGCTCTTCAATGCCGGCGAGATGCGCATGGAAATGCCGGTCCACGTCTTCGCCGCGGGAGTTCCACAGGCCCGTGAGGATTTCGCGCAGTACCGAACTGGCGCAGGCTTCGGCGATGGTCAAATGCAGGGCCCGGTCGCATGCCGTCGACCAGCGTCCGGCGGCGGTTTCGGCCCGCATCTGCATTAAAGTCTGGCGCAGGCTTGCGATGCCCGGCGCGCTGATATTGCTGGCGGCGAGCGCCGCAACCTCCGGTTCGATCAGGCGACGGGCCCGCATCAACTCGATCGGAGAGTGGTTCTGCTCTGGCAGGGCCGCCGGTCCGCCATTCTGCTTGCGCACGAACGCCCCGACGCCGACGCGTATGTCGATCAGTTCCGCGATTTCGAGCGCGATCAGCGCTTCACGCACTGTCGGGCGGCTGACACCCAGATCCAGTGCCAGGTCGCGCTCGGACGGCAGTTGCTGGCCGGGCTCGACCGTGCCGGAGCGGATCAGCTCGCGGATCTGGTCGGCGATCTGGATGTAGAGTTTGCGGTTCGATACGGCCTGAAGCTTCATCATGTCCCCAAGGTCGGCAGCGCCGACAAGCAGCCGCCGTCGTCAGTCTCAACTGAATAGCAGCACAGGAACACGGTTGATAGCACAGGTCTTACCGGTATGACCACTTGACAGCCTGACCGTATCTGCCTTAGCAAATGGCCCCGTGCAGACCCCACCGGCCCTGAGGAGGACAACCGGATCGCGGCGTGCACGTCAGCCTCGAGAGTGGAGCTCGATACGTGTTGCAAATCATCCTGCAGGCTGCTGGCGGTTTGGTGCGAACATGACCGTGCTCGTCCAGATGATCGGCGTGTCCAAGAACTTCCCCGGAGTCCGGGCGCTGGACGACGTGAGCTTCGACCTAAATGCGGGCGAAGTGCATGCGCTGATGGGTGAGAACGGCGCCGGCAAATCGACGCTGATGAAGATCCTCGCCGGCATCTATCCGATGGATGCTGGCCAGATCCTGATCGACGGCCAGCCGGTCGAAATCACGAGCCCGCGCGGTGCACAGAAACTCGGCATCAGCATTATACACCAGGAACTGGCGCTGATGCCGGACCTGACGGTGGCGCAGAACATGTTCATCGGGCGCGAACCGCGCCGCGGGCTGCTGCTCGACGAAAAGCTGCTCAACGAGCAGGCAGCGGCGATCTTCAAGTCGATGAACCTAGTGCTCGACACGCGGACCCCGGCCGGCACGCTCACCATCGCCAAGCAGCAGATGGTGGAGATCGCGAAGGCCCTGTCTTACCGCTCGCGCGTGCTCGTCATGGACGAGCCGACCGCGGCGCTGACCGAGGCCGAGACCCACGAACTGTTCACCATCATCCGGCGCCTCAAGGCCGACGGCGTCGGCATCGTCTACATCTCGCACAAGATGGACGAGATCAAACGCATCGCCGACCGGATCACGGTGATGCGCGACGGCCGCTACGTCGACACCGTGCCGGCCGAAACCACCCCGATCGAAACCATCATTTCGATGATGGTCGGACGCACCCTCACCGACGAGACGGCCGCTATCCCCGATACCTCCACGGCGCCGGTGGCGCTCGAGGTGCGCGGCCTGCGACGCGGCAAGGAAATCCGCGATGTCGGCTTTTCCGTCCGCAAGGGCGAGATTCTCGGCCTTGCCGGCCTGATGGGCGCCGGCCGCACCGAGGTGGCCCGCGCCATTTTCGGCGCCGACCCGGTGGAAGCCGGCGAGGTGTTCGTCAATGGCAAGAAGGTCGACATCCGCCGCCCGCAGGACGCGGTGCGCGCCGGCATCGGCTATCTCTCCGAGGACCGCAAGCAGTTCGGCCTCGCCACCGGCCTCGACGTCCGCAACAATATCGCGCTGGCCTCGCTGTCGCGCTTTGTCGGCTTCGGCGGCTTACTCGACGACGCTGGGATGCACGAGTCGGCGGTCCGCTACATCAAGCAACTCGCCATCAAGACCCCTTCGGATCGGCAGCAGGCGCGCCTGCTGTCAGGCGGTAACCAGCAGAAGGTGGTCATCGCCAAATGGCTGCTGCGTGATTGCGACATCCTGATCTTCGATGAGCCGACGCGCGGCATCGATGTCGGCGCCAAGTCCGAAATCTACAAGCTTCTCAATGCACTGGCGGCGCAGGGGCGGGCGATCATGGTCATCTCCTCGGAGCTGCCCGAAATTCTGCGTCTCTCGCACCGCATCGCGGTGATGTGCGAAGGGCGACTGACTGGCATCCTGCCCGGCGGCGTGAGCCAGGAAGACATCATGCGGCTCGCCACCCAGCGCGAAAGCGCGATGGCGCCCGAACCGAACAGCAAGGTGGCATAATGAGCTCGACCGACATAATGGCCAAACCGGGCCTCATCGCCGGCATTCGCGGCTCGGGCGCCTACCACAAGCTGCTCGCCTTCTCGGGCCTGCTCGCGCTGCTGGTGGTGTTCTCGCTGGCCTCGCCGAACTTCCTGCAGACAGCCAACATCCTTGCCATCCTGCAGGCGACCTCGGTCAACGGCGTGCTGGCGATTGCCGCGACACTGGTGATCATCACCGGCGGCATCGATCTGTCGGTCGGCACGCTGATGACATTCTGCGCCGTCATTGCGGGTGTGGTTCTCACCTATCTCGGCTGGCCGCTGCCCTTCGGCATCCTCGGCGCCATCCTTGCCGGTACCGGAGCCGGTGTGCTCTCGGGCACCATCATCGCCAAATTGAAGGTGCCGCCATTCATCACCACGCTGGGCATGATGCTGATCCTCAAGGGTCTGTCGCTGGTGATCTCGGGCACCAAGCCGATCTACTTCAACAGTACGCCCGGCTTTAACCAGATTTCGCTCGGCTCTTTGGTCGGAAATTTCATACCGGCAATGCCGATCCCCAACGGCGTGCTGATCCTGTTTGCTGTCGCCATCGCTGCCAGCTTCATCCTCGCCCGCACCGCGCTTGGCCGTTATACCTTTGCGCTCGGCTCGAACGAGGAGGCCGTGCGCCTCTCCGGCGTCAATGTCGATCGGTGGAAGATCGCGGTCTATGCGCTGGCCGGTTCAGTCTGCGGCATCGCGGGCCTGCTGATCGCCTCGCGTTTGAACTCCGCCCAGCCGGCGCTCGGCCAGGGCTACGAACTCGACGCCATCGCCGCCGTCGTCATCGGCGGCACGTCGCTCTCGGGCGGCCGCGGCACCATTCTGGGTACGCTCATCGGTGCGCTCATCATTTCGGTTCTGGCCAATGGCCTGCGCATCCTTTCGGTGGCGCAGGAGTGGCAGACCGTGGTTACCGGCCTGATCATCATTCTGGCCGTCTATGCCGACATCCTGCGGCGCCGCAAACTTTAGGCGCCGGCTTTGACGCATCGCCGCCTCTCGCGGCGCTGCCACTAATCAGAACGGGCGGCCAACGCCTCGCGCGACTGCAAAGACTACCAAAACCCTCCGGGAGGACACCCAATGCTTAGACGTACTCTGCTCGGCGCCGTCGGCGCCCTCGCACTCCTTGCTACGGCCGCTCCGGCCTCGGCGCAGGAGTATGACATCGCCCTGATCTCCAAGGGCTTCCAGCACCAGTTCTGGCAGGCCGTGAAGGCCGGTGCCGACAAGGCCGCCGTCGAGTTCAACGCCAAGGTGACCTTCGAAGGTCCCGATACCGAAGCCCAGGTCGACCGCCAGATGGACATGCTGTCCGCCGCGCTCGCCCGCAAGCCCTCGGCGATCGGCTTTGCCGCGCTCGACAGCCAGGCCGCCACGCCGCTGCTGCAGCAGGCCAAGGATGCCGGCATCCCGGTCATCGCTTTCGACTCCGGCGTCGATAGCGACATCCCGCTGACCACGGCCACCACCGACAACGTTGCCGCGGCAGCGCTCGCCGCCGACAAGATGGCCGAACTCATCGGCGGTGAAGGCAAGGTTGCCGTGGTTGCCCACGACCAGACCAGCCGCACCGGCATTGATCGCGTCAACGGCTTCGTCGACCAGATCAAGGCGAAGTATCCCAAGATCGAAGTCGTCTCGGTGCAGTACGGCGGCGGCGACCAGCTGCAGTCGACGGAAATCACCAAGTCGATCCTGCTCGCCAACCCGGACCTCAAGGGCATCTTCGGCGCAAATGAAGGTTCGGCCCTCGGCGTCGTCAACGGCAAGAAGGAGCTCGGCTCCTCCGTGGTCGTCATTGGCTACGACTCGGGCGCAGCGCAGAAGGCCGCCATTCTCGATGGCACGATGGCCGGCGCCATCACCCAGAACCCGGTTGGTATCGGCTATGAGACGGTCAAGGCCGCCATCGCCGCGCTGAAGGGCGAGACCCTGCCCAAGGTCATCGATACCGGCTTCTTCTGGTACGACAAGACCAATATGGACGCGCCGGAAATCGCCGCGGTCCTCTACGACTGATCCAAACTCGCCGGGCCGCCTCGACCGCGGCCCGGCACCCTCTTCTCCCACTCGTTGCGGCCGCCGATGACCAAGATCACTTCGCTCCAGACCTTCGACCTGCGCTTCCCGACCTCGGCCTCGCTCGATGGGTCGGACGCCATGAACCCCGATCCGGACTATTCGGCCGCCTACGTCGTGCTGGGAACCGATGAGGCGAACCTCGACGGGCACGGCCTCACCTTCACCATCGGCCGCGGCAATGAGGTGGTGGTGGCAGCGATCGAAGCCCTGCGCGACCGGGTGACTGGTCTCGAACTCGACTGGATCGCCGAGAACCCCGGCCGCTTCTGGCACCACGTCACCGGCGACAGCCAACTGCGCTGGATCGGCCCCGACAAGGGCGCCATGCATCTCGCCACCGGCGCCGTGGTCAACGCGGTCTGGGACCTGCTAGCCAAGCGCGCCAACAAGCCGGTCTGGCGCTACGTCGCCGACATGACGCCCGAACAGCTCGTTTCCATCATCGATTTCCGCTACCTCACCGACGCCATCACGCCCGACGAGGCGCTGGCCATCTTCCGCGCCGCGGAAGCCGGCAAGGCCGAGCGCACCGCCGAACTCGAGGCGAACGGCTATCCCTGCTACACCACGTCGGCCGGCTGGTTGGGCTATTCCAACGAGAAGTTGACCCGCCTTGCCACCGAAGCGGTCGAGGCCGGGTTCTCCCACATCAAGATGAAGGTTGGCCGCGACCTCGCCGACGACATCCGCCGGCTCGAGATCGTCCGCGGCATCATGGGTCCCGATCGCTATCTGATGATCGACGCCAACCAGGTGTGGGAGGTCGACCAGGCCATCGACTGGGTGACCGAGCTCAAACGCTTCAACCCCTATTTCATCGAAGAACCGACCAGCCCCGACGATATCGAGGGGCACCGGAAGATCCGCGAAGCCATCGGCCCGGTGAAGGTCGCGACCGGTGAGATGTGCCAGAACCGCATCCTGTTCAAGCAGTTCATCACTCGCGAGGCCATCGACATCGTCCAGATCGATGCCTGCCGCATCGGCGGCCTCAACGAGGTGCTGTCGGTTCTGCTGCTGGCCGCCAAATACGGCCTACCGGTCTGGCCGCACGCCGGCGGCGTCGGCCTTTGCGAGTATGTGCAACACCTGTCGATGATCGACTATCTCGTCGTCTCGGGCACCAAGACCGGCCGGGTGATCGAGTATGTCGACCACCTGCACGAGCAC
Organism: Devosia sp.; assembly: GCA_046596525.1. Taxonomy (GTDB): domain Bacteria; phylum Pseudomonadota; class Alphaproteobacteria; order Rhizobiales; family Devosiaceae; genus Devosia_A. The sequence goes on from JBKJMF010000364.1 coordinate 10,285, forward strand.
TTCGTCGACCCCTGCACTATCCGCAACGCCGCCTACATGCCCCCGCAACGCGCCGGCTTCTCAATCGAGATGAAGCCGGACTCGATCGCGGCGCACCGTTACGGAACCGATGCGTGAGTTGCCCGCCGATTAGCACGCGCTGGGCACCAAATAGCGCGGGCGTCCTCATTCGTAACGCAATATTCATCGCCTGATTGCAGAACATAACTGGAACACGTATAAGACGTTCAGTCTTTGTTCCGATTCTGCTCACGGGGCCGCCATGCTGACGCGCAAGCAACACGAACTTCTGATGTTCATCCACGAGCGGATGAAAGAGTCCGGCATCCCACCCTCGTTCGACGAGATGAAGGATGCGCTCGATCTCCGCAGCAAGTCGGGCATTCACCGGCTGATTACCGCGCTCGAAGAGCGCGGCTTCATCCGGCGGCTGCCCAACCGGGCCCGGGCGCTCGAGGTGATCAAGCTGCCCGACTCGATGAACCCCTCGCTCGGCGGCCGCAAGGCGCGCTTCGAACCGAGCGTTATCGAAGGCAATCTCGGCCGTGTCGCGGCGCCGGCGCGCTCGCCTGCTGCGGTGGTCAATGCCGACGCGTATCGCGCCGTCATGGTGCCGGTGATGGGCCGGATCGCTGCCGGTACGCCGATCGAGGCGATCCAGACCCACAGCCATTCGATCATGGTCCCGCCCGAGATGCTCGGCGTCGGTGAACACTACGCGCTGGAAGTGCGCGGCGATTCGATGATCGACGCCGGCATCTTCGATGGCGATACCGTACTGATCAAAAAGCAGGACGCCGCCTCGACCGGCGAGATCGTCGTGGCGCTCGTGGACGACGAGGAAGCGACGCTGAAGCGCCTCCGCCGGCGCGGCAACTCGATCGCACTCGAGGCCGCCAACCCCGCCTATGAGACCCGCATCTTCCCGCCCGACCGGGTGAAGGTGCAGGGGCGCCTCGTGGGCCTCCTCCGCAAATACTGAACTCCTGACCTGCCGCCAATCGGGTCTCTGGGCCGGCTGCCTCGGCCGGCCTTTTCTTATGAAACCGAACGCTCCGGGCGACAATTGCGCTAGGGCCGGGGATGCAAAGGCGATACGGTCCGCGCCGCCGCCGGGGCCACCGCCGTTCGAATGGTTTCGCGATCCTACCAGGAGAGTGGACAACCTTCCCGATCACGCTCTAGCGGCATGGATCAACGCGCTGCAAACTTGCGGCGCGCGAGGGAGAAGGTTTTGGCAGGACAGGTCGAATGGGTCGCCGTTGATTGGGGCACCTCCAATCTGCGTGCATGGGGCATGGACGCCGCCGGCGAGATCACCTTCTCGCGGTCGTCGCCAGACGGCATGGGCCGCCTCAGCCGCGAGCAATATCCCGATGTGCTGACCTCCCTGCTCAGTGGTGTCGCCGAGGATGTCGAGGACGTGCTGATCTGCGGCATGGCCGGCGCCCGCCAGGGCTGGATCGAAGCTCCCTATCTCGACGCCCCCGCCGAACTCGGCCGCCTCGCCGCCGGCGCCGTCACCCCCGACATGCCTGGTCCGCTCAATCCGCGCATCCTCCCCGGGGTCTGTCTCCGCGATGTGGGCGCCGAGGACGTGATGCGCGGCGAGGAGACCCAACTGCTCGGCCTGTCTTCGCTCATTCCTGGATTCTCCGGCCTGGCGGTCATGCCGGGCACCCATAGCAAATGGGCGCTGCTCTCCGGCACGAAACTAGAGCGCTTCTCCAGCGCCATGACCGGCGAGATCTTCGAACTGCTCCGCACTCACTCAGTGCTGCGTCACTCGCTGGGCGGTGAGCGCGAAGGTGAGGATCGCGATGTCGGTTTCGAAGCCGGTCTCGACCAAGGTCTCGAACGCCCGGAGCGGCTGACCGCCACTCTGTTCAAGGTCCGCGCCGGTTCGCTCCTCTCGGGCCGGAGCGCCCCGTGGTGCGCCGGCTTCCTCTCCGGCCTGCTGATCGGCGCAGAAATCGGCGGCCAGCGCGACTGGATCGGCGAGGCGGAGATTCCGCTGGTCGGCAGCGTCGGCCTCTGCGGGTTGTATCAGATGGGCTTCGCCCGGCTCGGCGCCACCACCCGTATCGTCGATGCGACCGACGCCACCCTGGCCGGGCTCAAGGCTGCAAGACAGGCATAGAAGATCATGAACCACCGCCACATCATCGCGATCCTTCGCGGCATCACTCCTCAAGAAACACTCGAAGTTTGCGACGCTCTGGTGCTCGCCGGCATCACCATGATCGAGGTGCCGCTCAACTCTCCCGAAGCTCTCCGCTCCATCAAGGACGCCGCCAAGGTGTTCGACGGCCGCGCTCTAGTCGGTGCCGGCACGGTACTGAACCGCTCCGATGTCGACGCCGTCGCCGATGCCGGCGGCCGCTTCGTCGTCTCGCCGGACACCAATCCAGCGGTGATCGGCGCGACGCTCGAGCGCGGCATGACCTCGTATCCGGGTGTGTTCACCCCCAGCGACGCCTTCACCGCCATCCGCTCGGGCGCCACCGGCCTGAAGTTCTTCCCTGCCGAAGTCCTGGGGCCCAAGGGCATCAAGGCCATGAAGGCGGTGCTGCCGCCCGAGCTGCCCCTTTACGCCGTCGGGGGCGCCAACCCCGACAATTTCGCCGAGTACTTCGCCGCCGGTTGCGCCGGCTTCGGGCTCGGCACCTACATTTTCAAACCCGGCATGTCGGCCGCCGATGTGGCATTGCGCGCCACTGCCGCCGTCGCCGCCTATGACCAAGGAAAACCACGATGAATTCGAAGGCCGAGCTGTTCGTCGACAGCCGCTGCGAACTGGGTGAAGGCCCGTTCTGGAACCCGCTGCTCGAGCGCCTGTTCTGGTTCGATATCCTCAACCAGACCATGCTGAGCGCTGGCACCGACGGCCACATCGTCGACCGCATCACCTTCAAGGACACGGTGAGCGCCGGCGCCGTCATTGACAAGGACGCGCTCGGCATCGTCCAGTCGGGCGCCCTGCTCCGCTACGAGTTCGCCACCGACACGACCTCGGTGATCGCCGAGATCGAAGATGACATCCCCACCAACCGCACCAATGACAGCCGCGTCGACCGCACCGGTGGCTTCTGGATTGGCACCATGGGTCGCAAGGCCGAAGCCGGCGTTGGCTCGGTCTACCGGTATCGTGCCGGTACCACGACCAAGGTCATCGAGCAGATCCGCATACCGAATTCGATCTGCTTTTCGCCTGACGGCCGCACCGCCTACTTCACCGATTCCGGCAAGATGATCATCAAGTGCGCCACTGATCCGGCAACTGGCCTGCCGATCGGACCGTGGGAGGACTTCTTCACCATGGAAGGCCCAGGCGGCGCCGATGGCTCGGTGATCGATTCCGAAGGCTACCTCTGGAACGCCCGCTGGGGTGGCGGCGCGGTGATCCGCATCTCTCCCGAGGGCAAGCTCGACAAGAAGGTCGAAGTGCCGGATGTCACCCGCGTGAGCTGCCCGGCTTTCGGCGGCAAGGACCTGAAGACGCTCTATCTCACCACGGCGCGCGAGCACATGACGCCCGAGGAACTGGAGCGCGAGCCGCATGCCGGTAGCGTCTTCGCCGTCGAACTTGATGTCCCCGGCATAGCCGAACCCTTCCTCAAACTCTGAGTCAAACGTGTCCTTTCCCGCTATCGGCGTCTGCTACTACCCCGAACACTGGCCCGTGGCGCAGTGGGAGGAGGACGCCCGCCGCATGGTCGAAGTCGGCATCGAGTACGTCCGCATCGGCGAGTTCGCCTGGTCGCGGCTCGAGCCGCGGCCCAACGAGATGGATTTCGGCTGGCTGGTCGCCGCGATGGACGTGCTCGGCAAGCACGGGCTCAAGGTCATCGTCGGCACGCCGACGGCGACCCCGCCACGCTGGCTGCTCGACAAGATGCCCGACATGCTGGCGGTCGACCGCGATGGCCGGCCGCGCGGCTTCGGCTCGCGCCGGCACTACGACTTCTCGCATCTGGGCTATCGGCGCGAGTGCGCCCGCATCACCCGCCTGCTGATCGATCATGTCGGCAAGCACAAGGCGCTCGCCGGCTGGCAGACCGACAACGAATATGGCTGCCACGACACCGTGCACTCGTACTCGCAAGCTGCCGCCATGGGTTTCCGGCTCTGGCTGAAGGACAAGTACAAGGGCATCGCAGCGCTGAACACCGCCTGGGGCAATGTGTTCTGGTCGATGGAGTACAACAATTTCGAGCAGGTCGATCCGCCGAACCTCACGGTAACCGAGGCCGCGCCGACTGCCTGCCTCGATTTCCGCCGCTACTCCTCGGCGCAGGTGGCCGCGTTCAACAAGACGCAGTACGACCTGATGAAGGCCGCCCGGCCCGACCTCCCGGTGATCCACAATTTCATGGGCCGCTTCACCGAGTTCGACCACTACGAAGTGGCCGAAACGCTGGATGTCGCGAGCTGGGACTCCTACCCGATCGGTCACCTCGCGGTTTCCAATGAGTCTGAGGAGGTGAAGGCCGCCTACTTCCGTCAAGGCGAGCCGGATGCGCAGGGCCTGCAGCACGATATCTATCGCGCCGTCGGTCACGGCCGCTGGTGGATCATGGAGCAGCAGCCTGGCCCGGTGAACTGGGCCGAGTACAATCCCGACCCCCTGCCCGGCATGGCCCGGCTGTGGGCCTGGGAGGCGTTCGCCCACGGCGCCGAGGTGGTGTCGTACTTCCGCTGGCGCCAGGCGCCATTCGCGCAGGAACAGATGCATGCGGGCCTGTTGCGCCCGGACAGCCAGCCGGCGCCAGCCTACCATCAGGCAAAGCAGGTTGCGGCAGAGTTAAAGGAACTCGGCTTCGACGGCGTCGCCAACAAGGGCCGCGTCGCGATCGTCTACGATTACCAAAGTGAGTGGGCCTGGCGGATCCAGCCGCAGGCCAAGGGGTTCTCGCACCATCAGCACGTGCGCAACGTCTATGTGCCACTGCGGAAGCGCGGCATCGACGTCGACATCCTGCCGCCCTCGACCACCGACTTCTCCGGCTATGACCTGGTGGTCATCCCGGCGTTGTTCGCCTGGAACGACGCGCTGCGAACCGCCATCGAGAACTTCGATGGCCATTTGCTGATCGGCCCCCGTACTGGATCGAAGACCGAGAATTTCTCGATTCCCGCCGGCCTCGCCCCGGATCTGCCGCAGAACTTGCTCGATGCCAAGGTGGCGCGTGTCGATAGCACCGATCCCCGACACAATGTGTCAGTGAAGGGCGGCGGTGCTGTCGGCCATTGGCGCGAGCGGCTCGATACCCGCGCGCAAATCGTCATCGAGGATGAAGAGGATTTCCCGGTGCTGGTGGCGCAGGGAAAGCTTCACTACCTCGCGGCCAGTGGTGATCGCGCCCTTATGCAGCGGATCGTGGACCACCTGCTCACCGAAGCGAAGGTGCCGACGCTGAACCTGCCTGCCGGCGTCCGTTGCAGGACTCGTGATAAATGGCGCGTTTACTTTAATTACGGCGACACTGCGGCAAATCTGTCGCCGGCTGACGACGAGAAGAGCTACGTGCTGGGCAATGCCCAGATCGAAGCCGCCGGCGTCACGGTAGCACTGCTCGCCACGGCCGACTGAACGGCGGAATGGCGGGGCGGACTTCAAAGGCACCCCGCCCCGCATCCCAGCGCAGCCAGTACACGCCGCCCTTGGCCAGGGCCGGCATATCGATCACCGTACGGGCAGCGCACGGTGAAGGCGCGGTGCGACGGCTGATGACCAGGTCGGCCAAGCCGCAGTCCTCGTAGAAGCCCGCCGGATCGCGGACAATGGCTGCGGAAAAGCCCCGCGGGCTAGTGCCGTAGCACCCGACACTGTCGCATCTGAGCAGTGCCGAGGCTCCGATCGGCTCACCATAGGTTTCGCGCCACACATCGACGGCAAAGCTGTCGCCCTTGCCGGCAACGAGACTCAGCCCATCCGCACCACGGATGACAACCGCCTGGGTGGTGTCGGCGATCAAGACGTCTGGCGGCTGGTCGAGGGCGAACAGCAGGACCGCGGGAAGCAGCAGGGCCGGTGCGATCAGCCGGTGCCAACTGGAGAGGAACGTGAACCATGCCAGTGCTCCAAGCCCGAGCAGCAGCGCCAACGGTGTCAGCAGCGGACTGTAGTCGAGGCCGCTGCTCCATGTGGCGACCAGACCGCCGAGGTCGAGCATGCGATCGATAGACCAGCCCATCACCGCCACGAATGGCGCTTCCCAACCGAACGGCATTGCCAACGTAGCGAGCACCGCGGCGGGCATCATGACGAAACCGACCAGCGGCAGCGAGAAAAGGTTTCCGAGAACACCGAGCGGCGAGGTCTGCTGGAAGTGGTAGACCGAGAACAGCAGCGTAGCGAGGCCTGCGATCACGCTGGTGAGGATAATGCCCCAGAGATAGCCGCCGGTGCGCGCCAGAAGCGACTGCTCCCTGCCCTCCGGCGGTCGCATTAGCTCCCAAGCACCGATCAGTGCAACGACGGCCGCGAACGAGAGCTGGAAGCTAGGACGGAACACGCTGGCCGGATCGGTGGCGATGACGATCAGTGCCGCGATCGCAACGTTGCGCATGGTCAGCGCCCGCCGGCCGAAGACGATGGCGCCGAGCACCAGCACCAGCATGATGGTGGAGCGGAGCGCCGCGACATTGCCGCCCGAGATGGCGAAGTAGGCCAGCGACGCCAGCACCGCGCCCGCCGCGGCGACCCGCTTCACCGACACCAGCCGGTGGACGCCGCCCACCAACGCAAGGCCGCCGCGCAGCGTCACCAGAACCAGACCAGCCACGATGGTGAGGTGCAGCCCCGACACCGACAGCACGTGCGCCAGCCCAGCCGCCGCCATGGTTTCGCGTGCCTCGTCGGACACCGCGCTCTGGTCGCCGGTGATCAGTGCGCGGGCGATGCCTGCGGCGGGTTGCTGCAAATCGGCATCGATGCGCGCGGCGATGCCGCGGCGGATGCTATCGATGATGCGCTCAGGGGCGGAACTGTCGCCGGAGGAGACAGCTTCGACGGTCCCGGTGGTGTTGCCATAGGCACCGACGCCGTCGAAGAAGGCGTGGAACTGGGTGTCGAAGCCGTTCGGAACCACCGGGCCCGGCACCGCATAGAAACGCACTGGTGCCCGAATAATATCGCCCGGTGCCAATGCCGGGCCGTTCGCCACCACGATGCGGGCCCGCCGCATCGGCACGGTGCGGGACGTGCCGGTAGGCGTGATGGCCGAGACGATAGCTCGCACACCGCTCTCGGCTTCGGAGACGATCTCGTCCACGCGCATCTCGTAGGTGCCATAGGCCGGTCGCGCCAGCATCGTCGTGCCGAACAGCGCAGCATGGATCGCCAGCAGGGAGAAGCCGGCCCAGAAGGTGGCGGCCATGGTCAGGGTTCTGAAAATGGCAAGCCGACCCCGGCTAAGCACTAGCCCAATAGCCAAGGCCGCTCCGACCAGCCCCAGCGCTATCGGATCCGGCTCTGTCAGCGTCGCCAGCGAGACAATGAGCCCACATATGACCGCGTAGGGCCACAGCAGGAACAACCTGCGATACTCGAGCGCCGTGGCGATGCCAGTCGCGAACGCTTGCCATGGCGAAGGCCGGGGTCGGAGCGCCGGCGGCAATGCGGGCATGGGCGCCGGTTCGGCAGGTGCCAAAACCAGTCGTTCAGGCACCGCCTCCCCGATAGTCACGGCCATCCGCCGAGCCCCCGCTCCGCATGATCACGGCGGCGATGCTAGCCGGGCGTGGGCGCGATGCCAACTGCCGCCCTTGCGCTCCGGGCCCTTGGTGCTTACACACCGCCAAACGCCAATTCTCCGGGATGTTTCACCGACCCATGGCTACCCCAGTCGTCACCCGCTTCGCCCCCTCGCCTACCGGCTACCTCCACATCGGCGGCGCTCGTACGGCCCTGTTCAACTGGGCCTTCTCGCGCCACACCGGCGGCAAGATGTTGCTGCGTATCGAGGATACCGACCGCGAACGGTCAACCGATGGCGCCGTGCAGGCGATCTTCGACGGGCTAAAGTGGCTGGGGCTGGATTGGGACGGCGAGCCGTTCATGCAGTTCGCGCGTGCGGCGCGCCACGCAGAAGTGGCCAACGAACTGCTGGCCCGCGGCCAGGCCTACTACTGCTACTGCTCGCAGGAAGAGCTCGCCGATATGCGCGAGACCGCGCGCGCCAATGGCCAGCCACCGCGCTACAACGGCATGTGGCGCGACCGTGACCCCGCCGAAGCACCTGCCGGCGTCGCGCCGGTCATCCGCATCAAGGCGCCGCTGTCAGGAGAAATCGTCGTGCACGACCATGTGCAGGGCGAGGTAGTGTTCAAGACCGAAAATCTCGACGATTTCATCATCCTGCGCTCCGACGGCACGCCCACCTACATGCTGGCTGTAGTCGTCGACGACCACGACATGGGTGTCACCCATATCATCCGCGGCGATGACCACCTGACCAATGCGGCCCGCCAGATCATCATCTACAACGGCATGGGCTGGCATGTGCCGGAGATGTCGCACATCCCGCTGATCCACGGTCCCGATGGGGCAAAGCTGTCGAAGCGCCACGGCGCGCTTGGCGTCGAGGCCTACCGGCAGATGGGCTATCTGCCAGAGGCACTGCGCAACTATCTCGCCCGGCTCGGCTGGAGCCACGGCGACGAAGAACTGTTCAGCACGCAGCAGATGGTCGAGTGGTTCAGTCTCAATGCTCTCAACAAGGGCGCGGCACGCTTCGATTTCGTCAAGCTCGAGAACATCAACGGCCATTACATTCGCGAGGCGGCGGCTCAGCGGCTGTACGACGTGATGCTGGAAACCGCCACCGAACTCAACCGCGTCTTCGATATGGACGGCCTTGCCACCAACAAGCAGACCGTGCTCGCGGCCCTGCCCGAGCTGCAGCCGCGTGCAAAGACGGTGCTCGAACTGATCGATCTTGCTCAGTTCATCTATGCCGTCCGTCCGCTGGTGATCGACCAGGCAGCAGCCGACCAGCTGACCGCCGATGCGCGGGCAAATGTCGGGGCGTTCGCCGAGGTCCTCAAAGGCCTCAACGACTGGTCGGTGGAAGCTATCGATGTCGCCGCGCGCGCCTTCGCCGAAGCCCGCGGGCTGAAGCTCGGCAAGGTGGCCCAGCCGCTGCGCGCAGCGCTCACCGGGCGCACCATTTCACCCGGTATTTTCGAGGTCATGGTGCTGATCGGCCGCGACGAAACGCTGGCCAGATTGGGCGACCAGGCCGCCTGATGCATATTGGGAAAAGTGATTAGGTCAGCGCTGTTCACCCACCTGTTGCAGAGGTGGGGTATATGGGCTACGCCAACCGAACCTGCCTCTTAACGACGATCCGGCCTGGCCCGCTCCCACCTTCCGCGGGCCCTTAGAAGGCCAATAAGGAGTGCGAAGATGAGCGATACCGTCGCCAAACTCACCATCGGGGACCAGACTTTCGAGTTCCCGGTGCTCTCGGGCTCGGTTGGGCCGGATGTCATCGATATCCGCTCGCTCTATGCGAAGACCGGCATGTTTACCTATGATCCGGGCTTCACCTCAACCGCCGCGACCGATAGCGCCATTACCTACATCGATGGTGACAAGGGCGAGTTGATGTATCGGGGCTATCCGATCGAGCAGCTGGCCGACAAGTCCAACTATCTGGAAGTCTGCTATCTGCTGCTCTACGGCGAGCTGCCGAACAAGCCGCAGATGCTCGATTTCACCGACCGGGTGACGCGGCACACCATGGTGCATGAGCAGATGCACTATTTCTACCGCGGCTTCCGCCGTGATGCCCACCCGATGGCCATCGTCTGCGGTGTGGTCGGCGCCATGGCCGCCTTCTACCACGACTCGACCGACATCAACGACGCCATGCAGCGCGAGATCGCTTCGGTCCGCATGATCGCCAAGATCCCGACGATCGTCGCCATGGCCTACAAGTACTCGGTGGGCCAGCCCTTTGTGTACCCGCGCAACGACCTCGACTATGCGTCGAACTTCCTGCGTATGTGCTTCTCGGTTCCGGCCGAGGACTACGTGGTGAACCCGGTCGTCGCGCGTGCGATGGACCTTATCTTCACCCTTCACGCCGACCACGAGCAGAACGCTTCGACCTCGACCGTGCGTCTCGCCGGCTCATCCGACGCCAACCCGTTCGCCTGTATCGCGGCGGGCGTTGCCTGCCTTTGGGGCCCCGCCCACGGCGGCGCCAACGAGGCGGCGCTCAACATGCTGAAGGAGATCGGCACCGTCGACCGCATCCCCGAGTTCATCGCCAAGGCCAAGGACAAGAACTCCGGCTTCCGCCTGATGGGCTTTGGCCACCGCGTCTACAAGAACTACGATCCGCGCGCCAAGGTTATGCAGCAGGCTGCAAACGAGGTGCTGGCCCAGCTCGGCGCCGACAACCTGTCGCCGACCCTGCAGGTGGCCAAGGAACTGGAGAAGATCGCGCTCTCCGACCAGTATTTCATTGATCGGAAGCTCTACCCCAACGTCGATTTCTACTCGGGTATCATCCTCGACGCGATCGGCTTCCCGACCTCGATGTTCACCGCCATCTTCGCGCTCAGCCGCACGGTCGGCTGGATCGCGCAGTGGAAGGAAATGATCGCCGACCCGCAGAAGAAGATCGGCCGTCCGCGCCAGCTCTACAACGGCGCGCCGGTGCGCGACTACGAGCCGATCAGCAGCCGCTGATTGGCATGAGCCAATACCCGCTCGGCGGGATCGACAAGGGGCGCCTCGGGCGCCCCTTTTTGCATCAGGGCACGCAGATCGTGGAACGCAGCAACCTGCACAGCAACGGCGGCGGGATCATCGAGCAGCGCAGCCAGCGGCGCCAATGAGCGCTCGGCCTTGGGGTCGATGAACTGCAGCTCTGGAACGACCACGCGACCGAGGACTATGTTGGGCAGCGCGATCTGCACTGGGCGGCCGATCTGGGCGGCGCGCTTCGCCTGCTGCTGATCGGCGACATAGGTGACGACCATCGGCACGCCGGCCATCGCCAGCTCGAAGGTAATGGTGCCGCTGACCGCGAACGCAGCATAAGCGGACGCAAAGGCCGCCTGCCGGTCGTCTCCGGTGACAACCTCGACCGGAACCGGCCAACCCGCCACCTCGGCTCGCAGACGATCCGTGAGCGAGGACAAGGTCGGGATGACGAACCCACTCACACGCGGGTGCGACCTCAGCAGCGTCGCCGCCTCACGCATCAACGACAGGTGCCGGCGCAGTTCGCCCGACCTGCTGCCCGGCAGCAGGAGCATCGGGCCACGCTCCGGTTGCTCTGCTCGCATTGGGAAGCGCGCCAGCGCCGGATGGCCGACATAGCTGGTCGTCGGACCGCCAAGCTCGGACATCACCTTGGGCTCGAACGGCAGCACCGCTAGAACTTCGTCGAACAGCGGCTTCAACTCCGCTGCGCGCTCCGGCCGCCATGCCCAGACACTCGGGGTAACGTAGAGCAGCATCGGAACATTCAATCCCGCGCGGCGAACCCGGCTCGCGACGGCTTTGACGAACACCTGCGAGTCGATGAGAACGACCACATCCGGCCGTTGCTTCAGGATGGCGTTGGCCGTCTGACGGATACGCCACAGCAGCAAGGGCAGGCGCCGCAGCACATCGCTCCAACCCATGACGGAGAGGTTCTCCATTGGGAACAGGCTCGCCAGCCCCTCCGCCTCGAGCTCCGGACCGCCGACTCCGCCGAGAGTGACGTTCGTGCGTCGCCTGAGCCGCTGCACCAGATCGACGCCGATGCGATCGCCCGAGGCTTCCCCTGCCAGAATGAACAGGCGAAGCGGCTCAGCCATCGATGCTGAGGCCAACCACCGCGATGCCGTGGCTGTCCGCTGCCACGATCAAGGCGGGACGGTCGAGGATGAGGGACTTCCCGGCCTCGACAGCGATCATCGTGATCCCCGCACGTGCGGCGCCTGCGATGGTGTCCGGACCGATCGCCGGGAGGTCGACATAGAGTGGCTGCTGCGGCTTGACTGCCTTGGCAAGAACCAGCGGCCCGCTGCCGTCGCCAATGCGCCCCGCGGCACGATGCGCGGCCACCCGCACGAGCAACTCGTCGGTGCCGCCGACATCCTCGGCCGCAATGACGCGCCTACCGGCAACCACCACGGCCTGCCCGAGATCGAGGCGGCCGATCTCGCGGGCGGCTGACAGCCCCTGTCGGGCCGCTGCCAGTTCGGCATCGGTGGGGCTGCGGCCCGCTACCTGACCGGTCCCGGCGAGGAGGTCGGCGGTGATCTCGTGCACCCCGATCACCTTGGCACCCGAGAACTTCTCGATGGCGGCGGTGACGCTCGAAAGCGCCGCGTCGCCTTGTGCAGCGCCGGGAGCGCCGGTCGCAAACCCGGCAATCGTCTCTCGATCTCGGTCGGAAATCGTCAGCCCGCCGGCGAGAACCACATGCGTAGCCCCGAAGCCAACGATCGCCGATATGGCCCCGGTGGGGTTCGCTAGGTCGCCAGCGACCAGCAGCACACCGGAGCGAACGGGCTGAGGCGCGAAACCAACAACCTGCACCGCGTCGCCGGCGGCCAGCGCCGCGTCCACTACATGGGAGACGAGTGCTCCCGACCCGGCAAGGACGGCAAGCCGGCGCCCCATCATTCCTCGACCGGAACGTTGCCCGGCTGCGTCAGCGGCCGCTCGGCCGCAGCGATGAACTTGACCACGTCCTGCACCAGTTGCTCATCGGGGAACATGGCCGAGGCGTCGTCGACGCGCTCACGCAGCGTGCCCTCGCTGGCAAAGATCATGCGGTAGGCGGTTCGCAACCGGTGGATCGCCTCACGGTCGAAGCCACGGCGCTTGAGGCCGACAATGTTGACGCCCGACAGCACTGCCGGGTTACCCAGCACGGTGCCGTAGGGAATCACGTCCTTCTCAACCTTGGTCATGCCACCGATGAAGGCGTGTGCGCCGATGTGGATGAATTGTGCGGAGCCGGAATGACCGCTCATGATCACGTAGTCGTCGATCGCGCAGTGCCCGGCGATGCCGGTATTGTTCGACAGCACGATGTGATTGCCCAGGATGCAATCGTGGCCGATATGCACCCCGATCATCAGCAGGCAATGATCGCCGATCACCGTCTTCATGCCGCCACCGGCCGTGCCCGGGTTGATGGTGACATGCTCGCGGATGACGCAATCCGTTCCGATCGTCAGCGTCGACGGCTCGCCGACATACTTCAGGTCCTGCGGACGGTGCCCGACCGAGGCAAACGGGAAGACCACGCTGCGTGCGCCGATGCTGGTACGCCCGGTAACCACCACATGCGAGATCAGCTCGACACCCTCGTCGAGCGTCACATCGCTGCCGACCACACAGAATGGCCCGATCTTGACGCCGGCACCGAGCTTGGCGCCAGGCTCGACGATCGCCGAAGGGTGGACGCTCATCGCTCGCTGGGGCTCACCATGGCGCCGACTTCGGCCTCGGCGATGACGACGCCATCGACGATCGCCTTGGCCTCGAACCAGCCCATGGTCATGCGCCGGCGCAGCTTCTTGATGTGATATTCGATCCGGTCGCCGGGGTGTGCAGGCTTCCTGAATTTGCACTTGTCGATGGTGAGCAGGTATACGATGTGCTTCTGGCCGCCAGCGGCACCAGCGGCGATCGCCATGGCGCCCGCAGTCTGCGCCATACCCTCGATGATCAGCACGCCCGGAAACACCGGCTCGCCGGGGAAGTGACCCTGGAAGATGGGTTCGTTGAACGTCACGTTCTTGATGCCGATGCCCGAATTGTCGCCATCCACCTCGATGATCCGGTCGATCAGCAGGAACGGGTAGCGATGTGGAAGAACCTCAAGGATTCGGCCGATATCCATCGACGAGAGCTCTTTCGTCTCGCGCGGTGGCGCCTCGTTCGTAACCGTCACTCTTGTCCCCTTTTGTTCAGTCGCCGCAACATGGCCACCTCGCGCTGCCAGACCTTCAAGTCCTGCGCTGGATAGCCCCCGACCCGCGCCCCCGCCGGCACGTCCTTGGTTACGAGACACCGGGCCGACAATATGCTGCCATTGCCGATCCGCAAGTGTCCCACGGTGCCGGCGCCGCCGCCGACAAGCACGTTATCGCCGATGATCGTGCCGCCGCCGATACCGCAGGTGCCGGCGATGAGGCAATAGCGACCGATGCGGGAGTTGTGGCCAATCTGCACCAGATTGTCGATCTTGGTGCCTTCGCCGATCACGGTGTCACCGAGAGCGCCGCGATCCACCGTCGAATTGGCGCCGATCTCGACGCCATCCTGCACGATCACCCGGCCGAGCTGCGGGATCTTCCGGTTGGAACGCCCCTGCCCCAGCCAGCCGAATCCCTCCGTGCCGATCCGCACCCCGGCCTGCAACACCACGTTGTTGCCGAGGTAAGCGCACTCGATCGAGACGTTCGAGCCGATCACCGCGTTGCGGCCGATTGTGACTCCGCGTCCGATGACGGTGTTGGGTCCGATGATAGTGTTGCGGCCGACCTCGACGCCGGGGCCGAGCACCACGTTGGCGCCGATGCGCACGCCCTCCTCGATGAAGGGAGCGGGCCCACCGGCCTCGAACAAACCGTTAGCTGTGCCGCGCGTGCCGAGCGGATAGAGCCGCTCCAGCAAGTCGACGAACAGCTCATGCGGCCGCTCGTCGACAATAGCGACGGCACCCGGCGGGACATCGGAAATGAATTTGGGATGGACGATCACCGCGCCGGCGCCGGTTTCGGTGAGGGCCGCGCGATATTCGGCCTGTGCCGCCAGCGCCAGGTGGCCCGGACCCGCCAGCGGCAGCTCTTCGGCGCCGCTGATTACCAGCGCGGCAGCGCGATCCTCATCGACGTGGACCGATCGCCCCAGCGTCGATAGCACGACGCCGAGCGAGATCGGTCCCGATGAGGAATGGAAGCGCGTATCGACCATGGCTGTCATTACACAACAAAGAGGCCGCGGGGCAACCGCGCCGCGGCCTCGATAACCAGAAGGAAGGCCGACGCAGAGCGCCGGCCAACCGATTAGAGCAGCTGCTGCAGCGTCAGCGAGAAGACCTGGGTCTTGTCGTCCGTCGCCTTGTTCAGCACGTAAGCGAAATCGCCACGCAGCGGACCGAACGGGCTGTCCCAGATAATCGACGCACCCACCGACGACTTGAAGTTCTCGTCGATGCTGCCGGCCTTGATCGCACCCATGAGGGGCACACCGCCATTGCCATCGATGAGCGCCGCGTCAGCCCACACCGCGCCGCGAACGCCGTACGTCTCGGGCAGCACCGGGATCGGGAACTCGATCTCTGCCGATGCAGCCACGTAGCCCGTATAGCCGAGTAGCTCGCCCGAGCTGTTTAGCTTGGGACCCATGCCGCCGCTCTGGAACCCGCGAACCAGCGAACCAGCGCTGCGGAATGCCTCAAGCGGATGGACCAAACCGCCATCCAGTGCCGTGATGTACCCGGCCTGACCCTTTACGCTACCGATGACGTTCCAGTCGGACATCAGCGGCATGAAGTAGCGCGCCTTGGCCTCGGTCTTCAGCAGGTTGTAGTCCCAGCCGATATACTGCTGCGTGAAGGTCGCGTAGATACCCTCGCTCGGGTGCTTGGTATCGTCCAGCGTGTTGTAGACCAGCGAGTAGCCGACCCACGCCTTATCGAAGGTCTCACCGTCGCTAACGATGTCTGACGTCGTATGCAGAATCTCAGGCGTCGCGTCGTTGTCGTCGTGGTCCCAGAACAGATTGTCCGCGACCGTCTTCTGCTCAAGACCGACAAACACGCTCCCGCTCAAATCCGTAGTGATCGGTGCACCGAAGCGAATCTGGCCACCCGTCGCGGTCGTGCCGTAAATGTTGCTCGTCGTCTCACCGACGATGCGGTGATAGACGTCGAAGCCGGCGGACATACGCAGGCCCATGAAGCGGGGCTCGGTGAACGAGAAGTCGAAGCTCTGGCCCGATTCCGAGGCGCTCACCGCGGCACGGACGTACTGGCCGCGACCGAGGAAGTTCCGTTCGGTAACCGACACTTCGCCAAGCAGGCCGGCGCTCGAGTCGAAGCCCGCGGTCAGACCGTAGTCGCCGGTCGACTGCTCTTCGACGGTGATGTTGATCACCACCTTGTCGGGCGCGCTGCCCGGCTGCAGGTCGAGATTGACCACCTTGAAGAAACCGAGGCCCTCGATGCGGGTCTTGCCGCGCTGCACCATCGAGCGGTTGAAGGGGTCGCCTTCACCGAAATCCAGCTCGCGGCGGATAACCGCGTCACGGGTCTTGGTGTTGCCGCTGATGTTGATGCGCTCGACATAGATGCGCGCGCCTTCGTCCACCAGGTAAGTGACGTTGAAGGTGCTGTTGGCCACGTCGCGGTCGACGCGCGGGCGAACGTCGGCGAAGGCATAGCCCTGCGCGGTGGCCTCGAAGGCCAGATCTTCCTGCGACTTCTGCAGGTCGGCCAGCGAGTAGGTGCCGCCCTTGCCGGTGCGGATCGCGCCGGTCATCGCGTCGGGATTGAGGCCCGGGATCGAAGTCTCGACGCCGATCTCGCCGAAACGATAGCGCTCACCTTCGGAAATAGTGAAGTTCACGAAATACGCGTTACGCGACGCATCGTACTCGCCGACGGCCGACGTCACCTGCGCATCCGGGTAACCGTGGTTCATGTAGTAAAGTTCAATCAAGCCGCGATCGATCGCCAGCAGGTCTTCGCTGTAGGAGTCGTCACGGAACAGCCAGCTCAGCAGGCTCGTCTCGTGCGTCCGGATGATCGACTTGAGCGTGCCCGCGCCGATTGAATTGTTGCCGGTGAAGTTGATCGCGGCGATGCCGGTGCGCTCCCCTTCGTTGACCACGAAGGTGATGCGCGAGCGACCGCTCTCGGTCTGCTCGATACGCGGCGTTACCGTGACGCCGATGTAACCCTTGCCGACATAGGCGAGACGAATGGACTCGGCGTCGGCGGCTACGCCCGCCTCAGTGAAGCTCCCCTGCTCGGCGACGTTGACCATCGCCAGCAGCTGAGAGTCGGAGAAGCCGCTATTGCCTTCGAACAGCACCGCCGAAATGAGGCGTTGCTGCTGAGCCTGGGCCGCATCGACCCCGATGAATGTACCGCTGATGCCGGCAAGCGGCGCCGCCACAACGAGGGCGAGCGCCAGATATATTCCGCGCATCAGCTTTTTCGGGTTCGTCATGATTCTTGTTGCCTCGTGCGACCTACGCCGGGAATCGCCATGCACAGCGTTCCCAGCTAACTCCATCAAAAGCTTTTACTGGATTTTTAACCACGGACAAGCCGCGACCGCCTTCGAGGTTAGCGAAAGATTGGTCCCCGTGCATTCCTGCAACACCTAGAAAACTAAGCTTATCCAAGGGTTAACAGGCATCTAGGCGCATTCGAGCAAATGCGTCGGAGGGGCGGCGATGATGTGGCGGACGCCAGCCCGTCGCGCCCTCAACCCGGATTCGTTCAGAACAGGTCGTTAATCAGCGTGAACACCATCAGGGTGAACACGATCGCCAGCCCGAAGCGGTAGCCGATCTCCTGCACCTTCTGGCTCAACGGTCGCCCTCGGACGGCCTCGACGAGATAGTAGGCGAGATGCCCGCCGTCGAGCATGGGAATCGGCAACAGGTTGAAAATGCCGATGTTTAGCGACAGCAGCGCCATCAGATTGATCAGCGCCACGATGCCCAGCGTCGCGACCTGCTGAGAAACCGTCGCCACCTTCACCGGGCCGCCAAGCTGCTCTACATCGCCTCGCCCGACGAAGAAATCACCGAGAAAAGCCACCGTGCGGTCGACGATGAAGCGGACCTCCTCGAAGGTCATGCCGATAGCCTCGACCGGATTGGGCCGGTAGAGCACGACATCGGCCTGATCGATGTTCTTCGTCACGCCGAGCCGGCCGACGCGATGGGCGTTGCCGAAGCGGTCAGTGGCCGACACGGCCTGCGGCACAGCGGTGATGGTTTCGGTGCGGCCGCCGCGTTCGAAGGTGATGCTCACCTGCCGTTCCGGCGCCGTGGCGATCAGGCGCTGGAAGTCCTCGAAGCCACGAACCTCGTAGCCATCCACCGACAGGATGCGGTCGCCATCGGCGAGACCCGCCTGCCCTGCGACCGACTCCACCGGAACCGTATCGAGCACGGCGGGAACGGTGTAGCGGCCGTAGCCGAGCAGCAGCGCATAGAGCACCAGCAGGGTGAAGATGATGTTGGCCACCGGGCCGGCGACGACCACCGAGATGCGTTGCCAGACGTTCTTGTTGACGAACAACTGGCGGCTGAGTTCGGGGCCGGCGCGCTCGATGAACGCCTCGTCCGGCATGCTCGAGGCGTTCATGTCGCCGACGAAACGGACATAACCGCCGAGCGGAATAGCAGAGAGTTTCCAGCGCGTGCCGCGCTTGTCGTTGAAGCCGATGAGTTCCGGGCCGAAGCCGATCGAGAAGGCCTGGATGGCGATGCCGTTCCAGCGGGCGACGAGGTAGTGCCCCATCTCATGCACGAACACGATGATCGTGAGCACCGCCAGAAACGGCACCACGTAGGAGAGCAGCCAGAAAACAAAGTCCATGTCGTCGGTTCCGAACGCCCCACAAGCGGTGAGAAACTAGGGGCTGAATGCGTTAACAATGCGATACGGCGTGGTGCCGCAGCCTACCAATACAGGAAGCCGGCGGCGACGGCGTCGATACCGCTGTGAAACAAGCCGACCGCGAACATGAAGAGCGCACCGAAGGTGAGGCTGTCGAGCCGGTCCATCAGCCCGCCGTGGCCGGGAATGATGTCGCCCGAGTCCTTGACCCGGAAACGCCGCTTGATGGCGCTCTCGGCGAGGTCGCCCGCCTGGCCCAGGACGCTCAGCCCGGCGCATAGGACGAGGCCAATCCACCAAGGCGATTGCGGCACCACCAGGAGCCAGACGACGAGACCGACCAGCGTGCCGAGAGCAAAGCCGCCGATGGCGCCTGACCAGGTCTTGGAGGGCGAGATATCCGGCGCCAGCTTTTCGCCGCCGACCTGGCGGCCGGTAAAGTAGGCGCCCGTATCGGTGGCCCAGATCACTGAACCCAGCAGCAGCCCTGCCCAGAGACCGGTGTCGAAGACACCAGGCTGGTTCCAGGTGGCGTTGCCGCGAATGAGCATCAGGACGATGATGACGATGCCGTAGAACACGACGCCCGCCACGCGCCAAAGTCGCGTACCCTGACGTCCGAAGCCTGCCACGATCGCGGCGACGGCGACCGCTGCCAGAGATGCCAGCGGCCCGAACGCCGGATAGATCAGCGCCACGATGACGAGGAGCCCGATAATGGTGCCGCCAACAGGCGTCAACGGGCGCAGCGTCACCATGCGCTCCCACTCGCGGTAGCAGCCGGCGAATACGGCGGCGACCAGAGCGCCGAACACGTAGGAGCCGAAATAGAGGCCGACGGCTGCGATCAGAAGAAGGACAATCGCTGAAGCGATGCGGGGCCCGAGGTCCGTCCAGGACCGGCGGGCGAGCGGATTGAACTGGGGACGCTGGTCCTCCGGTGCGCTCACTGGCTCCTCGACTCGATCCCGCCGAAGCGCCGGTTGCGCGACGAATACTCGTCGAGCGCCTTGAGGAAGACCTGCTCGCCGAAATCGGGCCAGTTTTCCTCGACGAACACCAGTTCCGAGTAGGCCCCCTGCCACAGCAGGAAATTCGACACGCGCTGCTCGCCACTGGTGCGGATGATCAGGTCGGGATCGGGGATACCGGAGGTGTAGAGCGCCCGCTCGACGGTCTCCTCGGTGATGTCCTCGACGCGAAGCTTGCCGGAAGCAACTGCTTGCGCGATGGCTTTGGTCGCCTCGGTGAGCTCGGATTTGCCGCCGTAGTTGAAGGCGACGATCAGCTCGAGCCCGGTATTGCGGGCGGTCTTGGACTGGACCTCGTCGATCAGTCGCTTCAGGGCGTCATCCAGCCCCTCGCGGGTGCCGATGATCCGCACCCGCACGTTGTTCTGGATCAGCGTCGCGAGATCGGAGGCGACGAACCGGTGCAGCAGCCCGAAGATGAAGTTGACCTCATCGCGTGGGCGGCTCCAGTTCTCGGACGAAAAGCTAAACACCGTCAGGTGTTTGACACCGTATTGGATGGACAGGTTGACCAGCCGGCGGAGGGCCTTGACGCCCTCGACATGCCCCTCGGTGCGAACCTTGCCACGCGCCTTTGCCCACCGGCCATTGCCATCCATGATGACCGCCAGATGGCCAGGAATCTTCAGGCCTGGCTTCTCGTTGAGCGTCGTGGCGACAGCGGTATCGACGGACATTGACGCCCTCCAGGGGCAGCGCGTTACAGGCCTATACTAGACCTGCATGATTTCCTGTTCCTTGACGGCCAGCACATTGTCGACGTCGGCAACAGCGGCATCGGTCGCCTGCTGCACCTGATCGACGAACTTGCGCCCGTCGTCCTGGCTGATATGGCCGTCTTTTTCGAGTTTTTTGAGGAGATCCATGCCGTCGCGGCGAATGTGCCGCACTGCGACGCGCGCCTGCTCGGCATAATTGTGGGCGACCTTGGTCAACTCGCGCCGGCGCTCCTCGTTGAGATCGGGCAACGGTACGCGGATCACCACGCCTTCGGCAGCGGGATTCAGCCCGAGGCCGGAGTTGCGGATGGCCTTCTCGACAGCACCGGCGAGGGTGCGATCCCATACCTGCACGCTGAGCATACGGGCTTCCGGCACCGTCACGGTCGCGACCTGGTTGAGCGGCATCTTGCTGCCATAGGCCTCCACCTGAACCGGCTCCAGCAGGCTGGCGCTGGCGCGCCCGGTCCTGAGGCCAGCCAGTTCGTCCCGGAGAGATGCGATGGACTTCTGCATCCGGTCTTTGAGTGCGGCGAGAGAAAAAGCCTCAGCCATAATAAACTCCTCGATAGTTCCGCGTCTTAGCCGACGCGCGTACTTCTTGCCCGGCCGGCCAGGACGCCTTTGAGGCCTTCCTTGTCGTCGAGCGCATAAACAATTATCGGCAAGCCGTTGTCGCGGGCAAGCGCGAAGGCGGCGGTGTCCATGACCCTGAGGTCGCGAGAGATCACCTCTTCGTGGCTGATCGTCTCGTAGCGCTGCGCCTTGGGGTTCTTCTTGGGGTCCTCGGAATAGACCCCATCCACCTTGGTGCCCTTGAGGAGGACGTCGCAACGCAGCTCGATCGCCTTGAGCGCCGCTGCGGTGTCCGTGGTGAAGAACGGGCTGCCTGTACCGCCGGCGCACACGACGACATAGCCGTCGGCAAGTGCCAGATTGGCGTCGCGGGCCGTGAATGTGTCGGCCACCGTCTCCATTGGCACGTTGGAATAGACTTTGACCTTGAGGCCCTTCTGCTCGATGGCATCGCCGAGCGCGAGGGAATTGATCACCGTGCCGAGCATGCCCATCAGGTCGCTGGTGACCCGGTCGCCGCCCTTGGCAGCCACGGCCATGCCGCGGAAGATGTTGCCCGCGCCGATGACGATCGCCACCTGGATGCCGCTCTTGGCGACTTCCGCGATCTGGTCGGCCATGGCGTGCAGGAATTTCGGTTCGATGCCAAAAGATTGGTCACCGGCAAGCACTTCGCCGGAGACTTTCAGCAGAATCCGTTTGTAGGCGGATTTGGCCATTCGTCAGTCCCCCGAGGTGCACAAGCAATGCCCGAATCTGTGGGCATCGCAGGCGGTTATGGCATATTCGGACGGGCTGGTGACCAGCCCGTCCCAAACTTATCCCGCGTCTTACTTGACGCCGGCAGTGGCGGCAACTTCAGCCGCAAAGTCGGTCTCTTCCTTGGCGATGCCCTCGCCGAGAGCATAGGCGACGAAACCCGTCACCTTGATCGGGGCGCCGGCATCCTTTTCGGCATTCTTGACCACGTCGGCGATCTTGGTCTCGCCGTCGATCACGAACACCTGCGAGAGAAGCGTGACTTCCTCGTAGAACTTGCGCACGCGGCCCTCGACCATCTTCTCGACGATCTCGGCCGGCTTGCCGGATTCCTTGGCCTGCTCGGTGAAGATCGCACGCTCGCGGGCCACCACGTCCTGGTCGATGTCGTCAGGCGACACGCTCAGCGGCTTGGTGTTGGCGATGTGCATGGCGAGCTGCTTGCCCAGGGCATTCAGGGCCGCCTTGTCACCGGTGGACTCGAGCCCGACGATGACGCCGAGCTTGCCGAGGCCGGGTGCCACCGAGTTGTGCACGTACGAACCGATCACGCCGTCCTTCACCACCAAGGTGCCGGTGCGGCGCAGGTTCATGTTCTCGCCGATCTTGGCGATCGCATCTGTGAGCTCAGCCGAAGCGGAGCGACCCGAACCCGGGTACGGCATCTCGCTGAGCTTGCCCACGTCGCCATTCGCGTCGAGCGCGAGCTTGGCGATGTTGGAAACGATCGTCTGGAACTGATCGTTGCGGGCAACGAAGTCAGTCTCGGAGTTCACTTCGACGATCGATGCACGGGTGCCGTCGATCGTGATGCCGACCAGACCTTCAGCCGCAACGCGGCCGGCCTTCTTGGCGGCCTTGGCGAGACCACGAGTGCGCAGCCAATCGACTGCCGCTTCCTGGTCGCCACCGGTCTCCTCGAGGGCCCTCTTGCAGTCCATCATCCCCACGCCGGTCAGTTCGCGGAGCTCTTTAACCTGCTGAGCGGTAACAGCCATTTCGATATCACCTTTCCGCGGCCCCGCACCGGAGCCGCGCCTTTGTTCGGAAATCTGACGGTCCGGCGAGCCGGACTTAGTTGGCGGCAGACGTCGTATCGGCGTCTTCGGCGCTCAGCGCCGGCTCCACCGGAGCCTCGGCAGCAGCGCCAAGATCGGCACCACGGCCGGCGGCCGAACGGCCGATGCCGTCGAGGGCCGCGCGCGACACCAGCGAGCAGTAAAGCTCAAGGGCGCGAGCCGCGTCGTCATTGCCTGGAATGGCGAAATCGACCGTGTCGGGATCCGAATTCGAGTCGACGATGGCGATCACCGGAATGCCAAGGCGCTTGGCTTCCTTGATGGCGTTCGCTTCCTTGTTGGTGTCGATCACGAACAGCAGGTTCGGCAGGTTGCCCATGTCCTTGATGCCGCCGAGATCGCGCTCCAGGCGCTCCTTCTCACGCGACAGGAGCAGCAACTCCTTCTTGGTGAAGCCCGACGACTCATCCTGAGCCTCGAGTTCGCGCAGACGCGAGATCGAGTTCGAGATGGTCTGCCAGTTGGTCAGCGTGCCGCCGAGCCAACGGGAGTTCACATAGTACTGGGCCGACTGGCGAGCAGCCTCGGCGACGACCGGAGCGGCCTGGCGCTTGGTGCCGACGAACAGCACGCGACCGCCGTCAGCGACGGTGTCCGAGATCAGCTGCAGCGCGCGCTGCAGGGCCGGAACGGTCTGCGACAGGTCGAGGATGTGGATGTCGTTGCGGACGCCAAAAATGTGGCGCTCCATCTTCGGGTTCCAGCGATGCTTCTGGTGACCAAAGTGCACGCCTGCTTCGAGCAACTGGCGCATGGAAAATTCGGGCAATGCCATGAAATGGCTCCTTTACCGGTTTTGCCTCCGCGAGCGTTTGCGACGGGATATCCCGCCACCGGTTGGAACCACGGCCTCAATGCCGCAGCGCCTCGCTCGCGTGTGAATTACGCCCGGAGTTCCGGACGCGCCGCGCATATAGGGGGTTTTGGGGGGTTAGGCAAGGGTAAGCGGCGAGGCCGGTAACACACTCGATGTCATCCCGGCGCAGGCCGGGATCCATCCTGAGGCGTTTCGCGTCGTGCGATGGTAGCGACACATCTCAGGATGGCCCCCGGCCTGCTCCGGGGTGACACCGTGGGTGGGGTGAGTGCGGGGGCACGCTGAAGCGCCCGACAGCCCACGGGCTTCGGAGTTTTCAAAGACCTTCCCCTTGTCGAGGAAGTCGAAGCGGGACCGGCGAGGCGTTTGCCCCGTAGCGGTTAGTCCGCGAATGAAGAGGCTCACGCCTCGCCGCCCGGCCGGGGTTTTGGGCCTATGCC
>JBKJMF010000047.1:0-2861 GCA_046596525.1 Devosia sp.
CCGGTACGAAGACCGCCATCGACCTGCAGCGCGATGCGGCCGCGCAGCTTGTTCAGCACCAGGATCTGGTGGGTTTCGGCAGGCCCGATTTCCCAGGGGCTGCCGGCGTGCTTGATCGAGGTGAGGGGGGACGCGCCGGTGCCGCCTTCAAAACCTGCGATGGTGACATGGTCGGCGCGCGCCTTGGCGACGCCGGCCGCTACCGTGCCGACCCCGATTTCGGAAACCAGCTTGACCGACACCAATCCATCCGGATTGACGTTCTTGAGGTCGTAGATCAGCTGCGCCAGATCCTCGATCGAATAGATGTCATGATGCGGCGGCGGCGAGATCAGCCCGACGCCGGGCGTCGAATGGCGGGTCTTAGCGATGGTGGCGTCGACCTTGTGGCCGGGCAGTTGCCCGCCCTCGCCGGGCTTGGCGCCCTGGGCCATCTTGATCTGCATCATGTCGGAGTTGACGAGATACTCCGTCGTCACGCCGAACCGGCCAGATGCCACCTGCTTGATGGCCGAGCGCTTGGAATCGCCGTTCGCCATCGGGACGAAGCGATCGACTTCCTCGCCGCCCTCGCCGGTGTTCGACTTGCCGCCGATCCGGTTCATGGCGATGGCGAGCGTGGTGTGCGCCTCGAGCGAGATCGAGCCATAGCTCATCGCACCGGTCGAGAAGCGCTTGACGATCTCGACCGCCGGCTCGACCTGGTCGAGCGCCACCGGCGCGCGGCCATCCTCGTCGGCGCCCTTCAGGCGGAACAGCGAGCGGATGGTGACATACTTGTCCTCGACCTCGTTCACGAGCTTGGCGAACTCGCGGTACTTGTCCTGGGCGTTGCCGCGGGCGGCATGCTGCAGGTTGGCAACCGTCTCCGAGCGCCAGACATGCGCCTCGCCGCGCTGGCGGAAAGCGTAGTCGCCGCCGATGTCCAGCACGTCCTCGAGCACCGGCGAGTTGCCGAATGCGTCGATGTGGCGCTTCACCGTCTCTTCGGCGATCTCGGCAATGCCGGCGCCTTCGATGGTGGTGGCGGTGCCGGTGAAGTAGGTGTCGACAAAGTCCGAGGTCAGGCCGATGGCGTCGAAGATCTGCGCGCCGCAATAGGACTGATAGGTCGAGATGCCCATCTTGGCGGTGACCTTCAGGATGCCCTTACCGATCGCCTTGATGTAGCGGTAGATGATCTCGCTCTCGCCGATTTCGTCCGGCAGGTCGGGCTTCATCGCGATCAGCGTCTCGAACGCCAGATACGGGTTGATGGCTTCGGCGCCATAGCCGGCAAGGGCGCAGAAATGGTGGATTTCACGCGCTTCGCCGGTCTCGACCACGAGGCCCACCGAGGTGCGGAGGCCCTTGCGGATCAGATGGTGGTGCACGCCCGCAGTCGCCAGCAGCGCAGGGATCGCCACCCGGTCGCGGCCCATGGCGCGATCGGAGATGATGATGATGTTGTCGCCCGAGTGGACGGCCATCTCGGCGTCGGAGAACAGCTGCTTGAGCGCACGTTCCATGCCTTCCGCGCCGAGGCCGACATCATAGGTGATGTCCAGCGTCTTCGAGCGGAACGGGTTGTCCTCCATGCCGCCGATGGCCCGGATCTTCTCCAGGTCCTCGTTGGTGAGGATGGGCTGGCGCACTTCCAGCCGCTGGCGCTTGCCGCCACCGGTGAGGTCGAGCACGTTCGGCCGCGGGCCGATGAACGACACCAGACTCATCACCAGCTCTTCGCGGATCGAGTCGATCGGCGGGTTCGTCACCTGCGCGAAGTTCTGCTTGAAGTAGGTGTAGAGGAGCTTCGACTTATCGCTGAGCGCCGAGATCGGCGTGTCCGTGCCCATCGAGCCCACCGCTTCCTGCCCGGTGGTCGCCATCGGGGTGAGAAGGAGCTTCAGGTCTTCCTGGGTGTAGCCGAACGCCTGCTGCCGATCGAGCAGCGCGATATCCGAGGTCTTGGGCTCGAAATGCACCGAGGGCAGGTCCTCGAGCACGATCTGGGTGCGGCCCAGCCAGGTCTTGTACGGGTGTGCCTGGGCGAGGTCCGCCTTGATCTCCTCGTCGGAGACGATGCGGCCCTGCTTGAGGTCGATGAGCAGCATCTTGCCCGGCTGCAGGCGCCACTTCTTCTTGATCTTTTCGGCTGGAATCGGCAGCACCCCGGCTTCCGACGACATCACCACCTCGTCGTCGTCGGTGACGAGGTAGCGGGCCGGACGCAGGCCGTTGCGGTCGAGCGTCGCGCCGATGTGGATGCCGTCCGAGAAGCACATGGCGGCGGGGCCGTCCCACGGCTCCATCAGCGCGGCGTGGTACTCGTAGAAGGCGCGCCGGTCCTCATCCATCAGCGGGTTGCCGGCCCAGGCTTCCGGGATCAGCATCATCGCCGCATGCGGCAGCGAGTAGCCGCCGCGGATCAGGAATTCGAGCGCGTTGTCGAAACACGCCGTATCCGACTGCCCCGGATAGGAGATCGGGCACAGCTTGCTGATATCAGCGCCGAACAGCGGCGACTGCACCGAAGCCTGCCGCGCCGCCATCCAGTTGACGTTGCCGCGCACGGTGTTGATTTCGCCGTTGTGGCAGACGAACCGGTACGGGTGCGCCAGCCGCCAGCTGGGGAACGTGTTGGTCGAGAAGCGCTGATGGACGAGCGCCAGCGCCGACTCGAAGTCGGGGTCGTGCAGGTCCTGATAGTAGGCGCCAAGCTGGGCGGCGAGGAACATGCCCTTGTAGACCAGCGTGCGGCAGCTCATTGACACGATATAGAAATCGTTCGGCTTGCCTTCGAAGGCCGAGAAGATCTTGGCCGACATCACCTTGCGGATGACATAGAGCTTGCGCTCGAACTCTTCCTCGTCGGCAATGCC
>JBKJMF010000481.1:0-3060 GCA_046596525.1 Devosia sp.
CGCGAAGAAGGTCGCTCGCACATGGATGCGATCCATCACACCATGGAGCGTATTGGCGGCGCGATTATCGCCGCTACACTGATCCTCTGCTCCGGCACCGCGATCGTCATGTTCTCCGAACTGCCGCAGGTCGCGTTGTTCGGTACGCTTTTTGTGATAACTCTCGGCTTTGCAGTCATCGGAGATGTGTTCATCCTGCCTGCACTGCTGGTCGCCGGGGGGCGATTCTTTCATCCGCTTGGAGGCGTTAAGAAATGAAGCTCTTCGGACCCCTGCTGCGAATCATCGCGCTCGCCGGTCTGCTTGCCGCAACCCCGATGGCCGCGGCGCCGGCCGTGGCCGCCCCCGCCGACGTGGCGCTGCTGAAGTCCTATGTCGGCAGCTGGAAGGGCCGCGGCACTCTGATCGGAGCCGAGAGCGAGTCGGTAGTCTGCCGCCTCTCGCTCAGCGACGGCAATGCCGAGAAGGTCAACTATTCCGGCCGCTGCTCGCTAGCCGGCACGGCGCTGGCGGTCAACGGCACGCTGGCGTTCAACGATTCGGCGCGCCGCTTCGAAGCCGCGATGACCTCCAACGTCACCTTCTCCGGCCTCGCGGTCGGCAAGAAGCAGGGCGACGGCATCGTGTTCAATCTCAAGGAGCGGAACAAGGATGAGGCCGGCAACGACCTCACGGTCACCGCGACGATTGCGCTGAAGGGCAGCGGCAAGAGCATCCTCGTCGAGTTCCAGGTGGTGTTCAACGCCACCGGCGAGATGCTGAAGGCTTCGGTGCCGTTCACCAAGTAGGCCCATCGCGGCCGAAATGCATCGCGTTTCACCAAATCGCTACGCGTTTCAACGGACGGCCCATGGCCGTCCGTTTGCATTTTGGTGAATGCATGAGGGACGATGCTAAGTTCCGGCTTCTGCCGATGTTAACGAGAGCATGCGACACAGGCTGGGACTGAATCCGTTCCGGAAGCCCAGCCTCATGGCCCGCCCGGCCCCGAAATCGCTGACCTGGCGCGCCGCGCTCTACGTCGTCGCCATCTGCGCGGCGATCGTCGCGCTTGAGGGCTGGCGTGAATGGGTAGCCTACGACGCGGCCCTCACGAAGGCTGAACTCGAGACGCGCAACCTTGCCCGCTCGATGCGCCAGCACGCCGAGGACACCTACGAAATCGCCGACCAGGCGGTGTCGCTGGTGGCCTTCCAGATCGAAAGCGCAGGCACCGAACCCGACAGCATGAAGCAGACCGAGGCCTTAATGCTGCGCACCATGGAGAGCGCCCAGCGCCTGCGCGGCATCTATGTCTACGACGCCGACGGCAGCTGGATGGTGACCACCGCCGACAACATGCCGCCCGGCGACAACCAGGCTGCCTACAGCTACTTCCGCGATCACACCAATTCCCCGAGCAAGGCCCCGTCCTTCGGGGCGCCGATCCATGCCGCTGGTGACGATGCGCAAATCACCACGGTCAGCCGCCGCTTCGACCACCCCGATGGCAGCTTCGGCGGCGTCGTGGTGGCGGCGATCGACACGCGCTACTTCGCCGATGTCTATGACAGCATCGATGTCGGTGCGATGGGCACCATCAGCCTTTACGACAGCAATGGCGTACTGCTCAGCCGCAAGCCCTATCGCCCCGAACTGATCGGCGCCGACCTCGGCGAAGGCGAGCTGTTCGACGCCGCTGCGCCGGCCAGCGCCTCCGGCACCTACCACTACGACTCGGCCATCGACGGGCACGGTCGGATCGGCGGCTACGATCGCGGGTCGCGCTATCCGATCGTCTCGGTGGTCGCGGTGTCCCACGCCGAAGCGCTCGCCAGCTGGGCCAGTGGCGCATTGCAGCGCGGCATGATCACGCTTGGCCTGATCCTCGCCGCGGCGCTGCTGGGCCTGCGCCTCACCGAGCAGATCCGTCGCCGGCAGAACAGCGAGACCGTGCTCAAGCACAAGGAGGCCGAATTCCGCCTGCTGGCCGAACGCGCCAGCGACCTGGTGGAGCGCTTCGACAGCGACGGCACGCGCACCTACATCTCCCCCGCCCTCGAGCGGCTGACCGGCTACCTGCCCGAGGAGTTGATCGGCAAGAGCGCCTTCGAGGTCATCAACCCGGCCGATCGCCCTGCCGTCGAGCTGGCGGCGGATCGGCTGCGCCAGGGCATTACCGAGCAGGAGACCGTTTCATTCCGGCGACAGCACAAGGACGGGCACGAGATCTGGCTCGAAACCTCGCTGCGCATCGCCGCGGAGCGCTCGGAACAGCTGTCGGTTGTCGGCGTCACCCGCGACATCACCGAGCGCAAGCGTCTCGAGCAGAGGCTCGAGAGCCTCGCCATGCGCGACGGCCTCACCGGCATCGCCAACCGCCGCGCCTTCGATACGGCCCTGGCGCGCGAAGTGGCCCGGGCCAGCCGGCTATCGTCGCCGCTGTCGCTGCTGATGATCGACGCCGACCGCTTCAAGCGTTTCAACGACGACCACGGGCACCTGGCCGGCGACACCTGCCTCAAGTCGATCGCGTCGGTGGTGGCGATGAGCGCCCGCCGCCCGACCGATCTCGCGGCCCGCTACGGCGGCGAGGAGTTGGCGCTGCTGCTGCCGGACACCGATGTCGACGCCGCCAAGGGCATCGCCGCCGAGCTATGCCGGCAAATCCAGTCGCTGGCCATCCCGCACGAGCGCAACCTGCCCTGGCGAGTGGCCACAGTAAGCATCGGCGCCGCCGCGATCGACCCACGCGACGAGGACACCGTGCATGACGGCTCCTGGCTGATCAGTACCGCCGACCTCGCGCTCTACGACGCCAAGTCCCAGGGCCGAAACCAGAGCGTCGCCGCCCCGCGGAAGATCAGGTCGAGGCTGGCCGGCTGATCACATCGTAGCGCAGCCGCAGCAACCCATCCGCCTCCGCTTGTGCCAAGACCAGCCGCAGCTGCATCGGCAACTCGCCCGCCGCAAGTGACACCCCGTCAAAGATACTCGGCGTGCCGATGCCGCCCACAAGTGCCGGAGCAACCAGCAGATCGATTGCATCGACCAATCCCGCCCGCAGCAGCGCCCCGTTGA
>JBKJMF010000221.1:0-2703 GCA_046596525.1 Devosia sp.
TCCCTCGTCTTCCAACCGCGCGGGTTTTGCTCTAAGGCGAACCCGCAACCACGCCGATCCAACGAGGATAACCGTGAGCCTCTATTCCGTCTACGAGCGTCCGAACGATGCGCCCACTGCGGTGGCCGATCGTTTCTCCTGGTCCGCAGCCCTGCTGCCGCCGGTGCATGCGCTCGTCCACGGGCTGTGGTTGTTGCTGCTGGTCTGGATCGTAGGCACTGTCGCCATCGGCGTTTCCGGTCTCTGGGTTGGTAGCAAGGCGGCATTCTGGCTCTACGTGCTGTTCGCGACGCTTATCGGCTTCGAGGCCTCGAGCTTCCGCCGGGTGAAGACCGGCAAGCGCGGCGCTGAGTATCGCACCGAGGTCATCGCGGTTGATGAAGGCCTGGCGCTGGTCGATTATCTGAAGCGGCAGGCCCGATGAGCACCGTCACCATTATCGACTACGGTTCGGGCAACCTCCGCTCGGCCGCCAAGGCTTTCGAGCGCGCCGCCCGCGAAGCCGGGACCAATGACGAAGTCCTCGTAACCGATGACGTCGAGGCGGTTCGCCGTGCCGATCGCATCGTGCTGCCCGGCGTCGGCGCCTTCGCCGATTGCCGCGCCGGCCTCGATGCCGTGACCGGCATGGTCGAGATGCTCGAGGAGCGCGTCATTCGCGGCGGGGTGCCGTTCCTCGGCATCTGCGTCGGCATGCAGCTGATGGCCACCGAGGGTCGCGAGAAGACCATCACCAAGGGCCTCGGCTGGATCCCCGGCGCGGTGGTCCGCATTGCGCCCAAATCTACCCAAGAGACCGGGGACCTCAAGGTTCCGCACATGGGCTGGAACACGCTGACCATCCGCCAGACCCACCCGCTGCTGGCAGGCATCCCCGATGGGCCGGATGGGCTGCACGCCTATTTCGTCCACTCCTACCACCTGGCGGTGGACCGCCCCGAGACGCTGATTGCCACGGCCGACTACGGCCAGGCGGTGACCGCGATCGTCGGGCGCGACAACATGCTGGGCACCCAGTTCCACCCCGAAAAGAGCCAGAGCCTCGGCCTGACCCTGATCGGCAACTTCCTGAGGTGGAAGCCATGATCCTTTTCCCGGCCATCGACCTGAAGGACGGCCAGTGCGTTCGCCTGAAGCTCGGCGATATGGACCAGGCCACGGTGTTCAACGATAACCCTGCGGCGCAGG
The DNA here is from genome assembly GCA_046596525.1 of Devosia sp. Classification (GTDB taxonomy): domain Bacteria; phylum Pseudomonadota; class Alphaproteobacteria; order Rhizobiales; family Devosiaceae; genus Devosia_A. The sequence goes on from JBKJMF010000221.1 coordinate 1,189, forward strand.
CCAAGTCGTTCGAGGACCAGGGCTTCGAGTACCTGCACGTCGTCGATCTCAACGGCGCCTTCGCGGGTCGCAGCGTCAATGGCGAAGCGGTGCAGGCCATCCTCGACGCGGTGAGCTTCCCGGTGCAGCTTGGCGGCGGCATCCGGTCGATTGCGCATATCGAGGAGTGGCTCGGTCGCGGTCTTGCGCGGGTCATCCTCGGCACCATCGCGGTGCGCGATCCGGCGCTGGTGCGTGAAGCCGCCCGGCTGTTCCCCGGTCAGGTGGCAGTCGGCATCGATGCGCGCGGCGGCAAGGTGGCGGTGGAGGGCTGGGCGGAGACGTCCGAGCTGACCGCAATCGAACTGGGGCAGCGCTTCGAGGGCGCCGGTGTCGCCGCGATCATCTACACCGACATCGACCGCGACGGCATTTTGAAGGGCATCAACTGGCCTTCGACGCTGGAGCTGGCGGAAGCGGTGTCCATCCCCGTGATCGCCTCGGGCGGACTCGCCTCGATGGACGACATCCGCACCATGACCGAACCGCGCTACCAGATCCTCGAAGGCGCCATTTCCGGTCGTGCGCTCTATGACGGGCGCATTGATTCACGTGAAGCAATGGCCTTGCTGAAGCAGCGGGCGGCCTGATGGCTCAGCTCAAGAACAAGCCGGTGCTGGTCGAGCGGGCGCGGCTCTGGTGGTATCCGCTGGCGCTGGTGCCCATATTGGCGCTGTTCTACGCAGGATTCTCCGGCATCCTGCCAACCCTGTTCGGCCTCGCCGGACTGTTCGCCTTCTTCTTCTGGGTGTTCTCCTTCGGCTTCGCCATCCGCGCCCGGCTGAAGCGCCCGCCTCCGGATCCGCGCCAATGAGCCTCAAGACCCGCATTATCCCCTGCCTCGATGTCAAGGACGGCCGCGTCGTCAAGGGCGTGCAGTTCGTCGATCTGGTGGATGCCGGTGACCCCGTGGAAGCCGCTATCGCCTATGACGCCGCCGGTGCCGACGAGCTCTGCTTTCTCGACATCACCGCCAGCGCCGACAATCGCGAGACCATCTTCGACGTGGTGGCGCGGACCGCCGAGCACTGCTTCATGCCGGTCACGGTCGGCGGTGGGGTGCGGAAGATCGAGGATATCCGCAAGCTCCTTTTGGCCGGCGCCGACAAGGTGGCGATCAACACCTCGGCGGTGAACGATCCCGATTTCGTTGCCCGAGCCGCCGACAAGTTCGGCGACCAGTGCATCGTCGTCTCGGTCGATGCCAAGCAACGCCTGTTCCAGGGTAGCGGCGGCGACAATCGCAGCGAGTGGGAAATCTTCACCCATGGCGGCCGCAATCCGACCGGCCTCGACGCCGTAGAGTTCGCCGCACGCATGGTCGAGCGTGGGGCGGGGGAGCTGCTGGTCACCTCGATGGACCGCGACGGCACCAAGTCCGGGTTCGATCTGAAGCTGACCCGCGCCATCGCCGATGCGGTGCATGTCCCGGTGATCGCTTCGGGTGGCGTCGGCTCGCTCGATGACCTGGTGGAC
>JBKJMF010000335.1:0-5050 GCA_046596525.1 Devosia sp.
TGAGGGATACTCAGTGACCCAAGATCAGAGCTTCAAATCCTTCAGCGGCCCCGCAACCGCTTCCACCATGCCCTTGGTGATCGACTGGGTCAGCTCGAAATATCCGACCCACGGGTCGGGCTCCTGGGCCTTGGCGGCAGCGGCTTCGATCTCGAACAGGTTCGCCGCCTTGATCGTCTCGATTTCGTCCCAGCCCACCGGCACGGCGCAGGGCGCACCCGGCCGAGCACGGGTCGAGAACGGGGCAATCGCCGTCGCGCCGCGCTCGTTGCGGAGATAGTCGACGAACATCCGGCCCTTGCGCTCGACCTTGCGGATATTGGCGGTGAAGCTGTCGGGCTCGTTGTCCTCGAGCCGTTGCGCGAAGGTGCGGCAGAACAGCTTGACCAGCGGCCATTCGGTCACCGGCTGCAGCGGCGCGATGACGTGGATGCCCTTGCCGCCGGTCACCATCGGGAAGCTCTTCAGCCCCCATTCGCCGAGCACATCGCGGATGTGGAGGGCGGCCTGCCGGGTTACCTTGAAGTCGAGGCCCTCGTCCGGATCGATATCGAAGATGATGCGGTCGGGCTTTTCCAGCGTGTCGATATGGCTGCCCCAGATGTGGAATTCGAGCGTCGACATCTGCACGCCGGCGACGATCCCGGCGAAGTCGTCGACGTAGAAATGATCTTCCTTGTCGCTTTCCTTGAGGACGATGGCGACGCGCTTCATCACCTCGGGAAAGCCGCCGGTGTCGTGCTTCTGGAAGAACGGCTTGCTGCCGCGCGGCACGCGGACGAGGCTCAGCGGGCGCTTCTTGATGTGTGGCAACATCCGCTCGGCCACGGCGTCATAATAGGCGACGAGCTGGCCCTTGGTGACGCCGCCATCGGGCAGCGCCTCGCGGTCGGGGCTGGTCAGCCGCACGCCGAGCCGCTCGGCCACGGCTATTCCCATGTCGTCGGTGAGCTTCATGGATCTGAGCTTAGCCGCTGATTTTCGCTTTGTCGCCACGGGCGCCGGCGCCTTGGTTTCCAGTTTCACCTCACGCGCCGCCTTGTCCTGCCTGAGCCCGACGAAGGAGGGGTGGCGCAGCACGCCATCGGGGGTGAACTCGGTGAAGTCGATCTCGGCCACCAGCTCGGGGTCGATCCATTTGGCGACGCGAGCGATGTCGCGCGGCACGGTTTCGAATGCCGGAGTCTTGCGAGCGCGCTTATCCATGGCGGCCTGCAGCTCGGCAGCGCTGCCGGCGTTGAAGCCGGTGCCGACGCGGCCGCGATAGATCAGCTTGTCGCCCTCCCAGGTGCCAAGTAGCAGCGAGGCGAAGGTCCGCTTCTTCTCCGATGGCCGCCAGCCGGCGATGACGAATTCCTGCCGGTTGGTGCACTTGATCTTCAGCCAGGTGCGGGTGCGCTCGTGCCGGTAAGGCGCGTCGGCGAGCTTGGCGATCACGCCCTCCTGGTGGGCGCGGCACATCGCCTTGAACACATCGTCCCCGTGCCCTCGCACGTGTTCGGAGTATTGAATCTCGGCGCCCTGCTTCGTCCTGCCGATGAGTTTGCGCAGTCGCTCCTTGCGCTCCAGCAACGGCAGTTTTTCGAGGCTCTCGCCATCCTGTTCGAGGATGTCGAAGACGAAGTAGACCAGCGGCCCGCCGCTCGACAGCGCATCCTTCAGCGTCGAGAAGTCGGTGCGCCCGTCCTTGAACGAGCAGATCTCGCCGTCGAGCAGCACCGAGCCTTTGGTGAGTTTCGACAGCGGCTCGACGAGGCGGCCGAACTGCGTCGTCCAGTCATTGCCGTTGCGGGTGAAGAGCCGCACTTCTGGTCCTGCCACCGACGCGACGCAGCGATAGCCGTCGTATTTCATCTCGAACAGCCAATCGTCGCCGGCAGGGATTTCCTCGACCAGCGTCGCCAGTTGCGGCTCGCGGAAATCCGGCAGCGCCACTGCCTTGCCGCCGGTCCACACCTTGGCATTGGGCTCCGCCTCGGCCTTAGCCGCTTTCTTCCGCGGCTTGTTGCCCTTGGCGATGCCGGAGAGGTCACGGCCGGTTTCGACGCTGGTGGTGAACTTCTCGGTCAGCCCGTCCATCTCGGTCGAGTGGTCGTCGCGGTGCTTGATCAGCAGCCAGTTCTCGCGCGTGCCGTTCCTGGTCTTGTTGTCGCGGCCCTTCATGTGGACGAGCACCCACTCGCCCTTCATCCGCTTGCCGTTGAGCCGGAACTTCAGGTCGCCGTCGTCGAGGCCCTCATGCGGATCACCGACCGGTTCCCAGGTGCCTTCGTCCCACAGCATCACGGTGCCGCCGCCATACTCGCCTTCGGGAATGGTGCCCTCGAAGTCGCCGTAGTCGAGGGGATGATCCTCCACGCGCACCGCCAGCCGCTTGTCGGCCGGGTTGGTCGACGGCCCCTTGGTGATGGCCCAGCTCTTCAGCACGCCATCGAGTTCCAGCCGGAAGTCGTAGTGCAGCCGCGTGGCGTCGTGCTTCTGCACGACGAAGCGCAGCGGCTTGCCTTTGGCCGTGCGCTTCGCCTTGACGCCCGAGGGTTCGGCGGTCTTGGCGAAATCACGCTTCGCTTGATAGCCCTTCAGTAGTTCGCTGGGGTTGGCGGCCATTCTCAACTCGCCTTCTTGCGTGGTGCGGCCTTGGCCGGTGCCTTACGCGGCTTGGCCGCAGCCTTGCCGGCGCTGCCGCCCTCGAGGCTCTTCTTCAGCGCCGCCATCAGGTCGACGACGTTGTCGCCACGCGGCGAGCGGGATGGCTCCTCTACTTCCGTGGTCACCTTGCGGCCCTTCGACTTGAGCTTCCGCCCGATCAGTTCGCGCAGCGCCGCCTGGTAGTGGTCCTTGAACGCCTTGGGGTCGAACTTCTCGGTCTTCTTCTCGATCAGCGCCGTCGCCACTTCCAACAGGTCGTCATCGCTGGATTTGGCCGGGATATCGGAGAAGAAGCTGTCGGATTTCTTAAGCTCGTCCTCGTAGTGCAGCGTTTCGAGCAGGATGCCCTTGCCGCACGGCTTGATCGAAACCAGGTACTCCTTGCCGCGCAGCGCCAGTTGGCCGAGCCCGACTTTCTTCGCCTTGCGCATCGCATCGCGCACCACGCCGAAAGCATCCTCGGCGAGTTCGTCCGCCGGGGTCAGGAAGTACGGCGTGTCGAAGTACATCGGCGGGATTTCGTTTTCGTCGACGAACTGCACAAGGTCGAGGGTCTTTCGCGTCTCCAGCTTCACCGCATCGATCTCGTCGTCGGTGAGGAGGACATAGTCGCCCTTCTCGTATTCGAAGCCCTTGCGGATCTCGTCCTTCTCCACCGGGCCGACGCCATCGACCACCTTCTCGTAGTGAACGGGCTTGCCGGTCGGCTCGTGGATCTGGCGGAAACTCGGCTTCGCGCCAGATTTCGTGGCCGTGAACATTTCGACGGGGATGGAAACGAGAGAAAGACGCAACTGGCCTTTCCAGATCGGACGGGTGGCGGGCATGGGTTCAACTCGCGAACGATTAGCTGATCATTCAACGGGATTTGCCGCCGAGTGTTCCCACCAGGCAAATGATGGATATCCGGCCCGTGACATTGCGCCGACTCTGACCGGCACATACATGTCTATCAACGGGCCGGGCGCGTGGAAGGGGACGAGGCGATGGACTTTCTGGAACTCGATGGGCTGAGCCTGACGCTGATCGCGCTGGGCGTGCTCGCGGTGCTGGTGCTGTTCGCCGGCGCCAAGGTGGTGCCGCAGGGCTACAACTACACCGTGGAGCGCTTCGGGCGGTATATCCGCACGCTGAAGCCGGGCCTCAGCCTGATTGTTCCGTTCATCGACGGCATCGGCCGCAAGATCAACATGATGGAGCAGGTGCTCGACGTACCGCACCAGGAAGTCATCACCCGCGACAACGCCTCGGTGACCGCCAACGGGGTGACCTTCTACCAGATCCTCGACGCAGCGGCGGCGGCCTACGAAGTGGCGCATCTCGAACATGCCGTGCTCAACCTGACGATGACCAACATCCGCTCGGTGATGGGTTCGATGGACCTTGACGAGCTGCTATCCAACCGCGACGGCATCAATCAGCGCCTGCTAAAGGTGGTGGACGCGGCAGTTTCACCCTGGGGCCTCAAGATCACCCGCATCGAGATCAAGGACATCGATCCGCCCAAGGACCTCGTCGAGTCGATGGGCCGGCAGATGAAGGCGGAGCGCGAGAAGCGCGCGCTGATCCTTGAGGCCGAGGGCAAGCGACAGGCGGCGATCCTCCAGGCCGAGGGCCAGAAGCAGAGCCAGGTGCTGGAAGCGGAAGGCCGGCGCGAGGCGGCATTCCGCGACGCCGAGGCGCGCGAGCGTTCGGCCGAAGCCGAAGCCAAGGCGACGCAGGTGGTGTCGGACGCCATCGCCTCGGGCAGCGTGCAGGCGATCAACTACTTCGTCGCCAACAACTACATCAGGGCGCTCGAAAGCCTCGCCAAGTCGCCGAACCAGAAGATCCTGATGCTGCCGATCGAAGCGGCGAGCGTCATCGGCGCCATCGGCGGTATTGCCGAAATCGCCCGGGAAACCTTCGGCGGCGAGAAGCCGGCGACCCGGCCGACCAGCGGCCGTCCGCCGTCCACCACCTGACCCACAGCCAAGGAGGCAGACATGCAGGTCCTCGACTTCATCGCCACCCACGGCGCGTGGTCATGGGTAGTGGCCGGGCTGATTCTCTTGGCGCTCGAACTGGTAGTGCCAGGCGGGGTGCTGGTCTGGCTCGGCGGCGCGGCGCTGATCACCGGGCTCAGTGCACTGTTCATCAACATCTTCTGGCCGCTGCAATTTGTGATTTTCGGCGTGTTGGCGCTGGTCAGCATCTGGCTTTGGCTGAGGTTCCGTGGCCCCGGCGTCGCCTCGGACCGCCCGTTCCTCAACCAGCGGGCCAACCGCTTCATCGGCCATGAAGCCGTGCTCGACGAGCCGATCCGCGACGGCTTCGGCCGGCTGTTTCTCGATGACACGGTCTGGCGGGTACAGGGCCCCGACCTCGCCGCGGGTTCGAAGGTGCGGATCGTCGAGGCGCA
>JBKJMF010000522.1:0-10037 GCA_046596525.1 Devosia sp.
GTGTTCGAGCACCGTTCGGGCGTCGCCACTCTCGATCACCTTGCCCTTCTGCATGATGATGACGCGATCGGAGATGTAGTAGGCGGTGGCGAGGTCGTGGGTAATGTAGATGATCGAGACCTTGAGTTCGTCGCGGAGGTCGCGGAACAGGTTGACGATCGACATGCGGAGCGAGGCGTCGACCATCGACACCGGCTCGTCGGCGACGATCAGCTTGGGCTCGGGGATCAGGGCGCGGGCGACGGCGATGCGCTGCAACTGCCCGCCCGAAAGCTCGTGCGAATAGCGGTCCCGGACTTCGGCCAATGACAGCCCGACGCGCTGCAGGGCGGCATCGGCCACTGTCTCGCGCTCGGCGCTCGTCCTGGCATTGCGGAAGCGGTTCGCCGTGGCGAAGAGATACTCGTCCAGCTTGGTCAGGGGATTGAACGCCTCGAACGGGTTCTGGAACACCGGCTGGACCCGGGCCATGAAGGCCTCGCGCGCGGCCCGGCCGCGTATAGTAGCCACATCCATTCCGTCGAACTCGAGGCGCCCGGAACTCGGAACCTCGTTGCCCAGCATCATCTTGGCGAGGGTCGACTTGCCGGAACCCGATTCGCCGACGATGGCGAAGATCTCGGGCTTATCCGCGGCGAGGGCGAAGTTGACGTCGTCCACTGCCTTCATCGTGCGGCGCGAGAACAAGCCGCCGACCGGGAACAGCTTGGTGACGTGATCGAGTTTCAAGAGGTCGGTCATGCCGCAACGACCTCCCCGGCGCGGAAGCAGGCGACGCGGCCGCCCGTAGCACTGGGCAGCATCAGCGGGACCTCCTTGGTGCAGCGGTCGATGGCGAGCGGGCAGCGCGGATGGAAGCGGCAGCCGCTGGGCGGATCGGAGAGCGCCGGTGGCTTGCCGGGCAGGCTCTTGCGGACGCGCACATCGCCGATGCGTGGCAGGCTGCCGATCAGGTGCGCGGTGTACGGGTGCTGCGGGTTGTCGAACAGCGCCTGGGTTGCCCCCTCCTCCGCCAGCCGCCCGGCATACATGATGGCCAGCCGGTCGGTGATCGCAGCGTGCACGCTCATGTCGTGCGTGACGAAGATGATCGAGGCCTGCATGCGGGCCTGCACGTCCTTGATCAGCCCCAGCACGTCCTGCTGCACCAGTACATCGAGGGCGGTGGTCGGCTCGTCGGCGATGATGAACTCGGGCTCGCATACCGTCGCCAGCGCAATAGTGATGCGCTGCCGCATGCCGCCCGAAAGCTGGTGCGGAAACGCCTCGAGCACGTCGGGGTCGAGTCCTAGGCGTTCGAGGTGCTGCTTCACCTTGTTCCAGAAGGCGGCACCGCCGAGGCCCAAGTGGCGATAAGCGAAATCGTGGAACGAGTGCTTCACCCGGCGCACCGGGTTCAACACGTTCATCGACCCCTGCATGATATAGCTCAGGTGCCGCCAGCGGGCTGGCTTCAGCTTCTCGGGCTCGGAGTAGACATCGATGGTCTGGCCGCCGAAGTCGAATTTCACCGAGCCGTCGATGACCCGCATGGGCGGGCGGATGGCGCCGGCCAGCGTCTTGATCAGCGAACTCTTGCCGCTCGATGACTCGCCAGCGATGCCGTAGACCTCGTTGCGGTGCACGGTGAGGCTGATGTCGTCGACCGCGCGCACTTCGCGGCGCACGCCGAAGTGCTCGTTGATGTAGTAAGCTTTAAGCCCTTCGACGGTCAGCACATCCTTGGAGGCCACGGCAGGCTTCCTGGCCATCGCGCTCAGAACTTCGTGCATGTCAGGCTCCCATCCGGGCGAGCCGGCTGCGCGGATCGATGTATTCGTTCACCGACATGGCCAGCATGAACAGGCCGAGGAACAGGATGACCACGAAAACCATCGGCACCGCGATCCACCACCAGATGCCGGCGACCATCGCCGAGTGGGCATTGGCCCAGTAGATCATGCCACCGATGGTCGGCCGGTTGATGTCGGAGAACCCGAGGATCGACAGCGTCACCTCGAGGCCGATGGCCCAGATCAGGTTGTTCATGGTGGTGTAGAAGACGATCGGCATGACGTAGGGCAGATGCTCGCGGAACAGGATCTGGCCGGTCCGCATGCCCGAGAACACCGCGTGGCGGGTGAACTCACGATTGCGCAGCGATAGCGCCACCGAGCGGATCAGCCGGCTGTCGTGCTGCCAGCCGAGCAACGCCGCGGTGACCGCGAGGATCGGCCAGCTCATCTGGTCGCGCAGCACGAACACCAGGAGCAACAGGATCGGGATATTGGGGAGCGCGTTGAGGGTATCGTTGATCGCCATGATCACCTGGTCGACCCGCCCGCCGAGATAACCCGAGATGAGGCCAACGGCGATGGCGATGACGCGGCTGACCAGCGCCACGACGATGCCGAACAGCAGCGTGTTGCGCATGGAGGCCGCCAGCTGCCAGAACAAATCCTGGCCACGCGAATTGGTGCCCAGCCAGTACTCGGCCGAAGGCGGCATGTCCGGGATGACGACATAGGTCATCATCTCGTCATAGGGCGCAAAGAAGGAGGCGACGACGAGCGCGAGGATAACGGTGAGGAAAATGGAGCCAAGCAGGAACTCACGATTGTAGCGCAGCAGGTCGATGAGAATCTTCATGGCGCTACCCCAATTTCACGCGCGGATCGATGAGCGGATAGAGAACGTCGATAATGAACACCGCGGTGGCCACCGCGATGATCGCGATCGTGGTGACGCCGAGCACCAGGCTGTAGTCGCCGGCATAGATGCCCGCGACGAGGAGCTTGCCCATCCCCGGATAGTTGAAGACGAACTCGACAATTACGGCGCCGCCGAAGACATGACCCAGGGTCAGCGCCAGGCCCGTGACCTGCGGCAGCATGGCGTTGCGCGCCACGTATTGCGAAAACATCGTCCGCCCGGGCACGCCGGCGAGTTCGGCGTAGACCACGTGATCTTCGGTGACGATGTTGGAGACCAGCGAGCGCATCGAGATGAACCAGCCGCCCAAGCCGACGCAAACGAGCGTCAATGCCGGCAGCGCGCCGTGGACGAGCACCGAGGAGACGTACTCCCAGGTGAAGCCCGGCTCGAGGTTCATCTGGGCGCCGCCGCTGATCGGCAAGACGGGCCAGAGATAGCCGAAGACGATGATCATGGTCAGGCCCACGATGTAGGTGGGGATCGGCTGCATCGACATCACGAGGACGCCGACGGCCTTGAGCGCACGATTGTTGCGGAAGTAGCCGGCGAGCGCGCCGAGGAGATTCCCAAGTGTCCAGGCGAACAGCGTCGCGAAGGTCAGCAGGCCGACTGTCCACGGCAGGGCGCGGCCGATCACAGTGCTTACCGGGGTCGGGAAGGCCGAAAGCGAAGGGCCGAAATCGCCGGTCAGGACGCGGCCCCAGAAGGTGAAATACTGCTCGAGCAGCGAACCATCCGTGCCGTAAAGCTGGCGCAGGGACTCCCGCAGCAACTCGACCGAACGCGGATCGGTGCTGCCGAAATTGGTGAGCAGCGACACCGTCTGCTCGATCGGATCGACGGGCGAGAAGTGCGCGATGAGGAATGACAGCGTCACGCCCGTGAACACCACGAACAGGAACTGGCCAAAGCGTTTCGACAGATAGATGAGAAAGCCGTGCATCCCGCCTCTCGGATCATTGGGATCGGAGGGGACCAGCCGGCGAACCGGCTGGCCCTTGTGCGTTGTGGGTTACTGCGCCGCCGGGGTAACGGCCTTGAGGCTCACCACCATGTAGCGGATGTTCGACCAGTTCGGGCCGGAGGCCGAGTACGGGTTGTCGATACTCGGGTAGTTGGTCCAGTAGGTCGTGTCGAACGGCGCGAACTTGTTATAGGCCATCAGCGGGATCATCGGCATTTCCTCGACCGCGAGCTTGAGGAAGTCCTGGCCCAGTTGCTTCACCTCGGGTGCGTCGAAGGCGACCGTGCGGTTGCGCTCGATGATCGCGTCGAGACGCGGGTCTGCCCACCGCTGCAGGTTGCGCGGCGGCTGGATCTCGCCCACCGGCTTGATGAACTCCGAGTGGTAGCTATCGAGGAAGAAGCTGAGGTCGGGGTGACCGCCCCAGGTCTCGATGGTCCAGAAGATCGCCGTCTCGAAGTCACCGGTGCCGAGGCGCTGGCCGTTGGTCGGGCCCGCCACGTCGACCTTGGCCTCGATGCCCGCCTGGCTCCACTGCTGGGCGATGGCGGTGCCGGCGCGAGCCAGCGTCGGGATCGCATCGCCTTCGACCTGCACGCGGATGGTGAAGGGCGTGCCGTCGGGCTTCATCCAGCGGTTGCCCTGCTTGGTAAAGCCAGCCTTCTGCAAGAGCTCGGTGGCCGCCTGCACGTCCTGCTTCCACCAGCCGAAGCCGAAGGTGCGCTTGAGCTGCTCGGGATCGGTCGGAATCTGGTCGCCCCACTGCGGGCGGACCATCTTGGCGAGCTGCTCGGCAATGGTCGGGTCGTAGGGCTTGATCTTGCGGGTGCCGGTATCGAGTTCGAAATTGATGAGCCAATCCTGCATCGGCACGAAATAGTCCTCGGGAGCCGAACCGGTCGGTGGGGTGGCGAGAGCCGAGAGGTTCGCCGCGCCGCGATAGGAGCCGAGCGCGACAGCGCGGATGTCGATCAAGAGCGCCAGAGCCCAGCGGACGTCCTTGTTGTCGAACGGCGCCTTCCTGGTGTTGAACAGCACCGAGGGGAGCGTCGGATCGGGATGGGCGAAGGGGAACCCGCTAAGCCAGGCGGCGGCGCTGGGATTGTCCTTCATGATCGAGAACATACCCTCTGGCGTGATGTCGTTGATCACGTCGAGGTTGTGGTTGCGCTGCTCGATGACCCGCGCCTCGGGGTTGCCGGCGGCGCGGTACACGACGTACTTCACGTGCGGCTGGCCCCAATCCATGCCGATCGTGGTGCGCTGCCAGTCGTCGCGCAGCTTCCAGATCGTCCAGTTGCCCGTCTTGTCGTAGCTGTGGAGCACATAGGCGCTCAGCGACACCGGCGGGTTGAAATTGTAGGCCAGCGGGTCCCCGGCCTTCTCGAAGATGTGCTTTGGCATGATCCAGGCGGCGTTCCAGCGCACTGTGAACAGGGCATGGAAACGTGAGTTCGGCGCCTTGAGCTTGAACACGACGGTGTCGCGATCCGGCGCTTCGACCGAGGCAACGTTGACGCCAAAGGCGGCTGACCAGTTCATGCCGGGGTGATCGATCAGCGTCTGGACGGTGTAGACCACGTCGTCCGCGGTGAACTCGACGCCGTCGCTCCAGTAGACGCCCTGGCGCAGCTTGACCGTCATCTCGGTGAAGTCGTCGTTGTAGATCGGCGGCTCGGTAGCGAGCGCGTTCTGCCACGGGTTGGGGCCGCCCTCCGGATTGATGAACCAGAAGGTATCGGCCGACAGCTGCTGCGCGCCGTTCGTAGTGGCGCCGCCACCGGGTGCCCAGATGTTGAACCAGTCGGCGTTCTGCGCCGTCGGCCCCTGAATGATCAGCGCCTCGTTGCGCGGAATGCCGGCGATAAAATCCTGCGCGATTGCCGGCAGCGCCACTAGCGACGCCACCGCAGCCACGGCGATTATCTTTAGAAACTTCATCTTGCTGCTCCTCCCGGCTCGCATGCGAGCCCCGTTTTCGTCGGATCGATGAAAGACTCTGGATACCCGAACCTGCCTTCCGCACCCGCGACACAGGTCCAGGGGCGCCTCCATGGTCGACGGGCTCACGACGCTGTTTATCGACAATTTATAGCGTCTCGGCAACCCTCCTCATCGCACATTTGCGAAATCTGGCGGAAATACTGACATTTCCGAGTTTTGGCTTGCAGCGTGTTCGAACGTATTATTGACAAAGAAGCGATATCCCTAGTTTATGGCCTCGATGACGAACCTTTCCTCGCGAGAGCTTCGCCTTGTCATGACACCGCGATCGGCCAGACCTCGGGAGGGGTCCGGCGCAACAGCGCCAGCAAGGATGAGAGATGAGCAGTTCTATTGACGTGAGCATTGCGGTTCACGCCGACCGCCGTACCGGACCCTACAAGCCGCTGTGGAACTGGTTCGGGTATGACGAGCCGAACTACACCTACGGCGAGCACGGCAAAAAGCTGCTCAAGGAGTTGACGGCGCTCAGCCCGGAACCGCCGCGCATCCGCACCCACAACCTCTTGACCAGCGGCGACGGCGTGCCGGCCCTGAAGTGGGGCTCGACCAACGCCTATACCGAAGATGCGAACGGCAACCCGGTCTACGACTGGACCATCATGGACCGGATCTTCGATGCCTATGTCGAGGCCGGGAACATTCCGCTGATCCAGATCGGTTTCACGCCGGAGGCGCTGTCGGACCACGACGGCCCCTATCGCCACCACTGGACGCCCGACGACCGCTACTCGACCATCACCACTGGCTGGAGCATGCCGCCGAACGACCTGAAGAAATGGGGCGAGCTGATCGAGGCCTGGGCGCAGCATCTGGTCGAGCGGTACGGAGCGGAGAAGGTCGCCAACTGGCCGTGGGAAGTCTGGAACGAGCCGGACGGCGCCTACTGGAAGGGCTCCGTCGAAGACTTCTGCGCCGTGTACGACGTCAGCGCCAAGGCGGTGAAGCGGGTGATCCCGACTGCGCCGGTCGGCGGGCCGCACACCTGCGGAGCGTTCAACAATCCCAAGGCGCAGATTTTCCTGCGCGCCTTCCTCCAGCATGTCGTCGACAACAACTCGCCGATCGATTTCATCGCCTTCCACGCCAAGGGCAACCCGGTGATCTGGAAGGAGCATGTCCGCATGGGCCTGCACAAGCAGCTCAGGGACATCGACACCAACCTGGCGATCGTCAACGAGTTTCCGTCGCTGACCCACCTGCCGCTCGTCATCGGCGAATCCGATCCCGAGGGCTGCGCCGCCTGTTCGGCCCGGGTGCATCCGCAGAACGGCTACCGCAACGGGCCGCTCTATGGCGTGTATGTGGTCGAGAGCATGTTGCGCACTTACGAGATCGCGGCCCGCAATAACCTCACCATCGAAGGTGCTGTCACCTGGGCGTTCCTCTTCGACGACCAGCCCTGGTACGACGGTTTCCGCGACCTTGCGACCAACGGCGTCGACAAGGCGGTGCTCAACGGCTTCCGCATGCTGGGCAAGCTCGGCGGCGACTGGCTGGAGACGAGCAGCACGCACCGGCAGCCGCTCGAGGACCTGATGGCTGACGGCGTGCGCGACGAGCCCGACGTGAACGCCGTCGCCACCCGCGACGACAAGGGCGTCAGCGTTCTCGTCTACCACTACCATGATGACGACGAGGCCGGCCCGACGGCCGAAGTGACCATCGCCGTCGACGGCTGGACCGGCAAGGCACCCTCGCTCCGCCACTATCGGATGGACGAGGCGCACTCCAACTCGTTCGGCGTGTGGAAGGCGATGGGCAGTCCGCAAAGCCCGACCAGCGCCGAGTACAGCAAGCTCGAAGCGGCCGGCCAACTGGCCCAAATCGAGGATGTCGGCTCGGTTGCGGTCGAGAACGGCAAGATCCTGCTCCGCACCACGCTGCCGCGCCAGGGCGTCTCCCTGCTGCGTCTCGAAGCGTAAATGCGAGCAGCAGCGCGCGCCCTCCTCCCAGGGCGCGCGCTCCCCTGTTCGACGGGATCAGCTGACGTGGGCGAGGTAGTTCCGCTTGCTCGGCTGCAGGTGATCAACGCAGAGCTGGGCCAGCACCCAGTTGTCGCGGCCCTTCAGCATCTCGATCATCAGCCGATGGTGCTCGTGCGAGACGCGGAGCGACGCCTTGTCGGCCATCGAGTTGGCGCGCACCGGCAGGCTGAGCCGCATGTAGAGCTCGATCGACTGCACCAGGTGCGAGTTGCCGCAGGCGCCGAACAACGTCAGGTGGAAGCGGTCATTGGTCTCGTGCACGCCACGCAGATAGCCGGCCTCGATATGCTGGCCATGCTCTTCGTGGATGGCGGTGAGTTCGGCGATCAGCGCCGCCGGCGCCGGCAGCGGGATCCACAGCGCCGCCTGGCGCTGCAGCAACTCGCGCACGTCGTAGATCTCCTGCACCTCGCTGGGCGACAGCGACCGCACCGTGGCGCCCTTGTTGCGCTCGCGCACCACGACGCCCATGCCCTCGAGCTGCACCAGTGCCTGGCGGGCAAAGTGGCGCGTCACCCGGAAGCGGGCGAGCAGCATGTCCTCGGTGAGGCGCGTCCCCGGCCCGAGGCGGCCGAAGATGATGTCTTCCTCGAGCGCCCGGGCGATGGTGAGATCGTCGTGCTCTTCCGGAATTTCCCGTACTTCATCCCTGACCGTCAAATGGTCCTCCAAATGGTCGCCCCGCTGGCGGAACGCTCCACATTATCGCGGTTTGGTTGCCGGGTCGAACCGGCCCAAGCGATAGATTTCCTCGACCAGCCGCAGCGTCCTGAGATTATCCTCGGGCGCGGTTTCGAAGGCATTGCCAGTCTCAAGGCCGTCGAGGAAATGCCCGATCGCCGCATCATAGGAGCCTTGATAGGTGGCATCCGGATCGAACGTTTCCTCGCGCGGCGCGACCGCGCTGAGGGTGAGTCTCGAGCCAAGCAACTCGACCGTACCGCGCGTCCCGAAGATGCGCATGTGGTCGCGCGGCGCCGGCAGCTGTCCGTGCACGGCGAAATTGCCCGTCACGTTGACCACGAGCCCATCGCTCGGCCGGCGCAGCACCACTACCGCCACGTCCTCCGCAACGATCTCGTCATTGCTGCGCTCAAGCCGCGCGGCAATGACTTCGAGCTCGCCGAGCAGGTAGCGCAGCGTATCGAGGTGGTGGATGAGTACTTCCATCACCAGCAGCCGCGGCTGCGTGCGGAAGAACGGCTGCCGCACCAGCGCCGGCCGCAACCCGTCCGGCCCCGGGATCATGCCGGAGGACAGGAACTCGAAGCTCACCTGCCGGATGTCGCCAACGGCGCCCTCGTCGAGCCAGCGCTTCAACAGCCGGTAGTAGGCTCGGAACCGCCAGTTCTCATGCACCATCAGCCGTGTCGGGGGCACGACTTCGGCGACCACCGCCTCGGCTTCCGCGAAGTCGGTGCCGAGCGGCTTCTGGCAGAGGATGTCGAGCTGCCGGCCGGCCGCCAGCCGCACCATTGCCGCATGGCTTTCGCGCGGCGAGCAGATGTCGACGGCATCCAGTTGCTCGGTTTCCAGCATCTGTTCGGCGCTCTCATAGGTGCGCGGGATGCCGAATTCGGCGGCGCGGCGCGTCGTCGCCTCGGCGGACGGGTCGGCGATGGCGACGATCTCGGCGCGGTGACGCTGCCGGCCCCAGGCTGGCAGGTGGTAGCCGGTCACCCAACCAGCTCCGATCATGCCGATGCGGCGAACTGGGCTTGCAGATACGTTCATCGTTCCTCCCGGAAAGCTCCTGCTTCACTGCCTCCTGAAAGGCATTTTGTCAATAATCAACCAAGACGGCATCATATTGCCTCATCGGATGCATATCCGAGAATCGCCAGATTAAGCGCGCCTAATGCTCGTGCTCTTGCCGCGACTCTATGCACGCCGGCATGGGATCGCACGCGCTTGTTTATTGACAATCCATCAGGCGCGGCTAATTTGGAACAACACAATGGCGCGCGTGATCGTAGGCGCCGCTAGGAGGATTAAGTGCCGGACGGCCTTCGTCGCAAGCTGACCACATACGGGGACCAGGGCTTTTCCCTGTTCCTGCGCAAGGCCTTCATCAAGGCGATGGGCTATTCGGACGACGCGCTCGACCGGCCGATCGTCGGCATCGCCAATACCTACTCGGACTACAACCCCTGCCACGGCAACGTGCCGCAGCTGATCGAGGCTGCGAAGCGCGGCGTCATGCTGTCGGGCGCCCTGCCGATGGTGTTCCCCACTATCTCGATCCACGAGAGCTTCGCGTCGCCCACCTCGATGTACCTGCGCAACCTGATGGCGATGGAAACCGAGGAGATGATCCGGGCCCAGCCGATGGACAGCGTGGTGCTGATCGGCGGCTGCGACAAAACGCTGCCGGCCCAGATCATGGC
>JBKJMF010000052.1:0-2965 GCA_046596525.1 Devosia sp.
GTACATCGTCTGACGCACTTTCTTCTGCGGAATTGGCGGCAGCAAGCGTGGAAACAGGAAAACTGCAAGATAGAAGAAGCACTTGCAGTGCAGCAGCAGCACTTAATGTGGTGCGCACGGTTTCCCTCACACGAGCATGCAGCCACTATCTATTGCGCAACTGCTTGTGACAATCCAGTAAATGCTCAGAAAAAGGGGGCTGGGCCGCCTGGTCCCACAGCCAGTACGTCTGCCCGGACGGCAACCAGTGTTCTAACGCCACTTCAATGATGTGGATGAGTCTGGCAGTCGCTTTACTTCTGCTGTGCGCATTTCTTGTCGCGCGTATCCCAAGACGCAACCGCAGGGATCGAGCCCCACGCCCGAACCTCGGGTGTGGGCGTTCCGTGCGATGTCGTCACCCTCCATTGCGCCTCCCGCCAAGCACCCGCTATAACTCCGCCTCCCAAGCGACCCGATGCTGAGTGCGGGGCCGCAACTTTGAAACGACATTGTTCCTAGAAATCCTGATTGTCGCCGTCCTGACGCTGGTCAACGGCCTGCTTGCAATGAGCGAACTGGCGGTGGTTTCGTCCCGCCGGACCCGCCTCAAGCTTTCGCCGACTGCTAGCCAGAGCAACGGCGTGCGGGGGCCCCGCATAGACTGGGGATCGATCTGGGCGTAGGCTTCACCAGCACAGCGTCTAGGGGACCCCATGGCCGCATTCGCCTCGTCTCGCCTTGAAGCCCTGCAAGGTGGCTTTGAGGGTGCACTCATCGCGCCCGGCCACGCCGACTATGACGAGGCACGGGTCGTCTTCAACTCCATGATCGACAAGCGTCCGGTGGTGATCGCGCAATGCGCGTCGAACGCCGACGTCCAGGCCGCCCTTCGGTTTGCACGCGACCATGAGCTTCAGATCGCCGTTCGCGGCGGCGGGCACAGTGTAGCCGGCAACGCCCTCGTCGACGGCGGCATCGTGATCGACATGCGTAGAATGAGCGCCGTCTCGGTCGATGGTGACGCCAGGGTGGCCACCGTCGGGGGCGGCGCGACGATGAGCCATCTCGACCGCGGCACCGAGCCCTTCGGGCTGGCTACAACCGGCGGCAGGGTATCCACCACTGGCGTCGGCGGGTTTACGCTTGGTGGCGGCAGTGGCTGGCTGGATCGCAAGTTCGGGCTCGCTTGCGACAATCTGGTGTCCGCCGAAGTCGTGACCGCCAGCGGTGAGATCGTCACGGCGTCCGCGACGGAGCATCCCGATCTCTTCTGGGCCCTCCACGGCGGCGGCGGCAATTTTGGCGTCGTGACGTCGATGCAGCTGAAGCTCTACCCGTTGGGCAACATCACCGGCGGCCTGCTGCTCTTCCCGGCAGCCAAGGCGCCCGAGGTACTGAAGGCCTACCGCGATTTCATGGCGGGGGCCTCCGATGATGTGGGCGGCGGCGCCGTCTACCTGACCGGGCCGGAGGCGGATTTCGTTCCGGAGACGATGCAGGGGCAACGTATCTTCGCGCTGATCGTCGTCTTTGCCGGTCCCGAGGCAGCGGCGCGGGTGGCGCTGGCGCCGATCCTGTCGCTTGGACACGACGGCGAGATGCTCGCCGAGGTGCCCTACGCGGACTTCCAATCCATGTTTGATGACCCGCCGGGTTACCGCAACTACTGGTCGGCGGAATACCTTGGCTCACTGCCGGACGCAGCGGTGGATAGCTTCTGCGCCGCTGCGACCCGGATGATCGTGCCCTCGCCCTCACAGCACGTGCTGTTCGCGGGCGGCGGCAAGGTCGCGCGGGAGACTGCTGGCTGGCCGGTGCCCTGGCGGACCGCACCATGGTGCTTTCATCCATTCGGCCTGTGGAGCGATCCGGCGGACGATGAGCGGGGGATCGATTGGGCCCGCCATGGACGCGCTGACCTCAAGCCGTGGTCGACGGGCGATGTCTATCTCAACTTCATCGGCAACGAGGGCGAGGACAGGGTCGTCGCCGGCTTCGGGCGCGACAACTACGCCCGGTTGGCGCGCATCAAGGCGCAATACGACCCGGACAATGCCTTCCGGCTGAACCACAACATCCGTCCCGCGACCTAGCGGGGCTGAGTCCGCGCGCCGTCATTGCGCGCGGGGCGAACGCCGCTATACTCGCCGCCTCCCAAGCGACCCGATGCTGAGTGCGGGGCCGCAACTTTGAAACGACATTGTTCCTAGAAATCCTGATTGTCGCCGTTCTGACGCTGGTCAACGGCCTTCTCGCAATGAGCGAACTGGCGGTGGTTTCGTCCCGCCCGGCGCGTCTCAAGGTCCTCGCCGCCGAAGGCAAGAGCGGCGCCAAGGTGGCGCTGAAGCTGCAGGAGGACCCCGGCAAATTCCTCTCCTCGGTGCAGATCGGTATTACCCTCGTCGGTGTGCTGTCCGGCGCCTTTTCCGGCGCGACGCTCGGCGAGCGGCTGGGTGACACGCTGATCGGCGCCGGCATCAATCCCTCGGTGGCCGCGCCACTCGGCGTCGGCATCGTCGTCATCATCATCACCTACCTGCAGTTGATCATCGGGGAGTTGGTACCCAAGCAGATCGCGCTGCGCGATGCCGAAGGTGTCGCTGCCCGGGTCGCGCCCGCCATGGCGCTCATCGCCTCGATCGCCGCGCCGCTGGTCTGGCTGCTGGACATGTCCGGCCGGCTGGTGCTGCGCCTGCTCGGCCAGAGCGGCGAGACCGATGAACGCGTGACCGACGAAGAGGTGAAGACCCTCATCGCCGAAGCCGAGCACGCCGGCGTGCTGGAGACCGAAGAGCGTCACATGATCTCCGGCGTCATGCGCCTCGCCGATCGCTCGTCCCGTGGCCTGATGACCCCCCGCCTCGACGTCGAACTGATCGACCTCAGCGAGACGCAGGAGGAGATGATCGAAAAGCTCCGCGCCACCCGGCACTCGGTGCTGCCGGTGCAGGACGGGGCGGTGGACTCGATCGTCGGCGTGATC
>JBKJMF010000140.1:0-6732 GCA_046596525.1 Devosia sp.
ACCTGCTGGTTGGGCTTTTGCGCGACGATGCCATTCACCGTCACCGTGCCGCGGAGGATGGCATCGCGGGCGCGGGCGCGGCTCGGCAGCAGGCCGCGGGCTTCCAGGGCCTGGTCGAGCCGGATGCGGTCGCTCACGAGGCGATCAGCTTCCTGATCTTGCCGACGGCCGATTCCTTGGCTTCGCCATAGGCGATGGTGCCCTCGAAGTTGCCGTCCTTGTTGATCAGGAAGACCGAGGCGGTGTGATTGACCAGGTAAAAGCCATCGGCATCCGGGGTCGTGGTCTCGGACATGGCGCCGAACGAGGCCTTGGCCGCCTCGGTCTGGGCGTCGGTGCCGACGAGGCCGATGGTGCCGGGGAACGAGCCCAGATAGTCGGCCAGCACTTCCTTGGTGTCGCGCTTGGGATCGACCGTCACGAAGATGGTGCGCAGCTGATCGGGCTGGAGGCCGAGCTCTTCCCGCCAGGCGGTCGATTCTGCGAGGGTGGTCGGGCAGACATCGGGGCAGTGCGTGTAGCCGAAAAAGACGAGGCTTGGCGTGCCCTTGAGGCTCGTCTCGGTGAACTCGCCGCCAAGGGTCGATTCCAGCGCGAACGGCTTGCCGGTGACGCCGAGCGGCGCCGTTGGCGGGCGGAAGATGAACAGCGCCGTGGCGCCGACCGCGGCAACGACGACGAGGGTCCAGAGGATGATGCGGAAGCGCGTCAGCGCTGTGGAATTGGTTTCGGCCATGAGACATTTGCCCAGATGAGTTGGCGCTGCTTATAGCGCCGGGCAGCGGGATTTGGCGCGCGTCATTGTCGCGCAGTCACCGATGTTTGAAGCGATAGTCGGCCTATTGCGGGTCGAGCGGCTCGGTGCCGGTGGGCTGGCCGTTGCGCAGGGTGATCTTTTCGATCCGCATCTCGGCCGCCTTCAGCAGCGCCTCGCAATGCGCCTTCAGGGCTTCACCACGCTCGTAGATGGCAATCGACTCGGCGAGCGGCGCCTGGCCGCTTTCCAGCTTGCCGACAATGCCTTCGAGTTCGCGCAGTGCCGCCTCGAAGCTCATCAGCTTGATGTCGTCGGCTAGCGCGGGGGAATCGGCCATGTCAGTTCCTTCGATGAGGCTCGTTGCTAGCCCGCGGCCAGCAACATTTCAACATGCGCCGCGACACCGGTGGATAGACCCTGGCGGTCGTAGCCGCCCTCCAGCATCGAAACCAGCCGGCCTTCGCACACCCGGTCGGCGACTTCGACGAGCCGCTCGGTGACCCAGGCGAAATCCTCGGGACGCCAGTTGAGCCCCGCCAGCGGATCGCGATAATCGGCATCGAAGCCGGCCGAGACGAACAGGAAATCCGGGCGGAATGCTTCGAGCGCCGGCAGGATGAGATCGGTATAGGCGGCGCGCATCTCGGGCCCGCCCGTGCCGGCGTCGAGCGCCGCGTTGCAGATGTTGCCGACGCCGGTGAAGCTCGGCGAGCCGGTACCCGGATAAAGCGGCATCTGGTGGCTCGAGCCGTAGAACACCGTCGGGTCGGCCTTGAAAATATCCTCGGTACCGTTGCCGTGGTGGACGTCGAAATCGACGATCGCTACCCGTCCGGCACCAAACTTGCGCTGCGCCTCACGCGCCACCACAGCGATCGAGTTGACCAGGCAGAAGCCCATCGGTCGGTCGATCTCGGCATGGTGGCCGGGCGGCCGCACGGCGCAGAAGGCGTTGCGCGCCTCACCCAGCGCGACGGCTTCGAGCGCGGCGAGACCGCCGCCGAGCGCGGTAGCGGCGGCATCGAGCGAGCGCGACGAGATAAAGGTGTCCTCGTCGATCTGACCAATACCTTCGGCCGGTCGGGCACGAGTCAGGATGCTGAGGTAATCGGCGTCATGCACCAGTTCGGCCAGCGTCAGGTCCGCCGATGGCGCATCGCGGCGAACGAGCGCGCCGAAGCGCGGAGCGCTCAGCGCTTCCTCGACGGCGCGGAGCCGGTCGGGACGCTCGGGGTGCCCGGTCGGGGTGACGTGGCTCTCGAAATTGCGCTGGGAGACGAGAAGAGTGGCCATGGGCTCTGGGATTGCTGCTGCGCCAATAGCTTGACGTTTCACGCACGAGCTTGTCAAACCTCGCGCCATGGCCGGTGCCGTTCATCCCCCGTCAGATCTGGTTTCGCTCGCGGCGCTGCTGCGGGCCGGCGAACTCGTCGCCTTCCCCACCGAGACGGTCTACGGGCTGGGCGCCGACGCCACCAACTCGGACGCAGTGCTGAAGATCTACGAGACCAAGGGGCGGCCGCGCTTCAATCCGCTGATCGTGCACGTCGCGGACCTGGCGATGGCCGAGACGCTGGTGCGGTTCAGCCCGATGGCGCGAAAGCTGGCGCAGTTCTGGCCCGGGCCGCTTACGCTGGTGCTGCCCAAGCGTCCGGAGGCCGGGCTGTCTGACCTGGTCACCGCTGGGCTTGATACCGTCGGCATCCGCATCCCCGCCCATCCGCTGGCGCTCGAACTGATCCGCGCCGCGGGCCGGCCACTGGCGGCGCCATCGGCCAATCGTTCCGGAAAACTGTCACCGACCACTGCGGCGCAGGTCGATCGCTCGTTCGGCGGTAGCGTGCCGGTGCTGGAGGGTGGCGCATCGCAGGCCGGGGTGGAATCCACCATCCTTGCGGTCGAGGACGACGTGGTGACGCAGCTGCGCGCCGGGGCCCTGCCGCGCGATGAGATCGAGGCGGCCATCGGCCAGCCGGTGATGGTGGCCAAGCACGACGCGGCGATTGCCGCGCCGGGCATGCTGGCAAGCCATTACGCGCCGAATGCGATCTTGCGGCTCGATGCTGAGCGGGCTGAAGCGGGCGAGACCTGGCTGGGCTTCGGGCCGGGTCCGGCTGGTGCGAACTTGTCGCCGAGCGGCGACTTGCGAGAGGCAGCGCGAAATCTGTTCTCGATGCTGCATCAGCTCGATGAGGGCGCGAGCCGCATCGCGGTGGCGTCGATCCCGCGACGTGGGCTCGGCGAGGCGATCAACGACCGTTTGAAGAGGGCGGCAGCGCCGAGGTAGCACGGACCCATCCCTCCCCTTGCGGGAGAGAAAGCGATTTCTTGGGCTTGGCTTCCTGGCTAAGCCTTAGAAATCGCAAGAGAGGGGATCGTGGAGGGCACGGCAGCTCTCAGTCCCCCCTCTCTTGCGAAAACTAAGGACTTAGCTGCGCTAAGCCCAAGTTTTCGCATTCTCCCCCGCCGAGGGGGAGATGGGCATCGAGTACCGTGCAGCTTCGGTGGCTAGTTGTCCCGCACCTTGTACGGCTTCTGGTCGCGCCAGAAGCGCATCAGGCTTTCGAGGTCGGGGTCGCCCTGTTCGGGCAACACGACGCGCAGCGTGACGTATAGGTCGCCGGTTCCGTGCAGGCCCTTGCCCTTCAGCCGCAGCGCCTTGGCGGTGTTGACCGAGGGCGGCAGGTTGAGTTCGGCGGAGCCGTCGAGGGTGGGGACGCGCACTTTGCCGCCCAGCACCGCTTCGTAGAGCGTGATCGGCACATCGACGCGGAGGTCGGCGCCATCGCGGCGGAACTGCTTGTGGCGCTCGAACTTCACCGTGACGATAGCGTCGCCGGGCGGGCCGCCGAGCGGCGAGGGATGGCCCTGGCCCTTCAAACGGATCTGCTGGCCTTCCTCGACCTTTTCGGGAAGCTTGACGTTCAGCACCTTGCCGGTCGGCATGCGCAGCGGCACGCTCTGGGCCGCGTTGGCCTCCTCAAGCGTCACCGTGGCGGTGGCGTTGATGTCCTCGCCGCCCATGCTGGTGGTACGGCCGGGGCCACTGCCCGTCGAAGCGCCAGTGAACGGGTCCCAGCTCTGGCTGCCGCCGGCGCCGCGGGTCGGCCCGCGCTGCTGGTTGCCGAAGCCCGACATGAACTCCTTGAGGATATCCTCAGCCGAGAAACCGGCCTGGCCGGGTCCGGGGCGCGCGCCGCCGCCGGTGCGGCCGAAGCCGTTGAACTTCGGGCTGCCGTCGGCATCGATCTCGCCGCGGTCATAGCTCTGGCGCTTGTCCTTGTCGGTGAGAAAGTCATAGGCGGACGAGACCTCGGCGAATTTCGCGTGGGCCTTGGGGTCG
This sequence comes from Devosia sp., assembly GCA_046596525.1. Classification (GTDB taxonomy): domain Bacteria; phylum Pseudomonadota; class Alphaproteobacteria; order Rhizobiales; family Devosiaceae; genus Devosia_A. Next base: position 4,101 of record JBKJMF010000140.1, read on the forward strand.
TCCTGGTTCTGGTCGGGGTGATGCGCCTTGGCGAGCTTGCGATAGGCGGTCTTGAGGTCCTTTTCGGTGACGGACCTCGGCACCCCGAGCACGGTATACGGGTCGCGCATGGGTTCCTTCAAATCGGGCGGGCTGGGATTTGCTTTCGCGCCCCGCGGCATCCTATATGGCCATGCGCTCCGGGCTTGTCCAGACCGGCGCGCGACGAGGGTAAAACATGCCGGCAACGACACTTACCGAGCGCCTGTTCGACGATTCCGATACCGGGCCAATCGACCCCTGCTCGCTCTTCGAGGAATGGTTCACGCTGGCGCAGGAAAGCGAGCCGAACGACCCGCATGCCATGGCGCTGGCCAGCGTCGATGATGATGGCATGCCGGACGTGCGCACGGTGCTGCTCAACCAGCGCGATGCACGCGGCTTCTGCTTTTTCACCAATTTCGAGAGCGACAAGGGCCGTGAGCTGCTGGCTCACCCGAAGGCCGCCTTCGTCATGCACTGGAAGACGCTGCGCCGGCAGGTCCGGGTGCGCGGGCCGGTCGAGGTGGTGGCCGACAAGGAAGCCGACGCCTATTTCTCCACCCGCGCCCGGGTCAGCCAGATCGGTGCGCATGCCTCCAAGCAATCCCGCCCGCTAGCCAACCGCTACGCCCTGCTCGAGCGGGTCGAAACGCTGAAGAAGAGCTTTCGCGAGGACGAGCCGGTGAATCGGCCGGCCAACTGGTCGGGCTTCCGGGTGATTCCGCAGGTGATGGAGTTCTGGAAGGACGGCGCCAACCGGCTGCATGACCGGGTCCGCTTCACCCGCACGCTGCCCGACGGCGCCTGGAGCCGGCAGCGGCTCTATCCGTAGTCGCTGGCCGGCTCCTAACAGCTTTCTTCGGCGAGGCTTTGCACGAAGCAGCCTGCCGTGCTTATCCCTTATGGCAACTGCACTACCGGCCGGCACGATGCGCATTCTCATCCGCACCTCGAAATGGGCGATCTGGGCCCGGCGCTTCGGCAGCCTGGCGCTGCCGCTCACCGTCATTCCGGTGCTGCTGCATCGCGAACAGCTGATCAGCAGCGCCGATTTCGCCGTCATCGAAGCGGTGGCTGCGGCGGTCGCAGCGCTGGCCGTGTTCCTGGCGCTCGGGGCGTTCGGGCGGCTGTGGCTCACCGGCGACCAGGGCTGGAGCAAGGCGGGCTGGGGGCTGTTCTTCGGCATCCTCTGCCTCCTCCCCTTCGCCTATCTCGGCTATCAGGCGATGCAATATCCGATGGTCAACGAGGTGACGACCGACGTCGCCGATCCGCTGCCGCTGGTCTCGCCGGTGCGGATCGCGCCGACCAGCACAGCGCTGCGCGACAAGATCAATACGACGTTCCCGAACGTCCAGACCCGCAGCTACCCGATCGAAGCGACGGAGATGTTCACCATTGTCGACGATCTGGTCGAGGCGCGCGGCTGGGACGTACGGACCGGGCGGGCGCCGCCGACGGCGCTGGATATCGGGCAGATCAACGCCATCGCGGTGACGCTGTTCGGCTGGCGCGACGAGGTGGCCGTTAGGGTCACCGGCACGGCGCAGGGTTCGAACATCGACATGCGCTCGGTGCCGCTCAGCGGCTTCCACGATTTCGGCGAGAACGGCAAGCGGATCGAGGAGTTCCTCCTGGCGCTCGACCAGAAGATCACCTTGACGCTGCGCGATGCGCCGCAGACCCCGGCCACCCTCGAAGTTGAGACACCGCCACCACCGACCGAAGGCGAACCGGAATAGCGGCAGGTCAGGTTCGGGACGGAAAGATCGTCGTGCCGAACACGCTGTAAGTAGCGCCGATCTGGCCGCGATCGACCAGATACTCGACATGCGCCTTCAGCGTCATCAGCGCCGCACCGCGCAGCGGCAGCGCCAGCTGCGGGTAGATCGGGGCGAGCAGTTCGCCAACCTTGGTGGCACCAGTCTCGACCGCCGCCACCACCTGCCGGTTGCGCTCCTGCCGATGCGCCAGGAGCGCCATCGCATAGTTGGGGCCATCCTCGATCACCCCGCCATGCGCCGGTACGTAGTGGGCGTAGCCGAGCCCGATGACCCGCTCCAGCGAATGGAGATAATCGGCCATCGACCCATCGGGCACCGAGACCAGGGTCGAGTTCCAGCCCATGATGTGATCGCCGGTCAGCAGCCACGGCGTGCCGCTGAGTCCGAATGCCAGGTGATTGGCGCAGTGGCCGGGGGTCGCGATCACTTCGAGCGCGACGCCGCCGACACTCAGTTGCTCGCCGTCGCGCAGCACCCGGTCAGGCTCCAGCGCCCAGTCGCTTTCGCGGCCGACGGCGTTGATTTCGAACAGCCGCCGCGTCCGGCTCAGCCGGTGCCGGCCGCCGAACCACACCGGCGCACCGGTGGCGGCCTTGAGCTTGGGGACCAGCGCCGAATGGTCGCGATGGGTATGGGTGAGGACGATTGACTCGACCCGGCGCCCGCCGATCGCCGCCAGCAGCGCTTCGAGATGCGAACTGTCGTCGGGGCCGGGGTCGAGGACGGCGACGCTGTCATTGCTGTCTTGGCCGATGAGGAAGCTGTTGGTGCCCTTGAAGGTGTAGGGGCCGGCATTGGGGGCGGTGATGCGGACGAGGCCAGCACGC
>JBKJMF010000382.1:0-4974 GCA_046596525.1 Devosia sp.
CTCGCGCCAGATCGTCGGCATGATGGCGGTGACATTGGTGCCGGCGGTGGCGCGGGCGAACTCCTCGGCGGCGGCCATCGCATCGGCGATGAAGCGCGGCTTGAACAGCAGGTCGTCGGGGAAATAGCCGGTGAGGAACAGCTCGGAGAACAGCAGGATTTCGGCGCCCTGCCCGGCCGCACCGGCCAGGGTTTCCTTGGCGAGCGCGAGGTTTTGCGCGATGGCGCCGACCGTCGGATTGAGCTGCGCGAGGGCGATGCGAAGACGATCGGTCACGTGAGAAATCCGGGCCTTGGGAGAACGCGGCAAGACTTATCCGCTCACCCCGATGAGGGCAAGCGGACAGCCGGTCGCGGCGATCGGTCGGATCAGAACGAGTAGGTCAGCTCGGCGAGCAGGCCGTAGCGGAGCAGCGAGAAGGGGTTCGCCGTCTCAATGTAGTTCTGGCTGCTGACGGTCGGTGGTGTGTCGTAGTTCGGCGCCTCGAGGGGATCGCTGTCGCTGGGATCGGTGAGCGTGATCGCCGAGTATGTCGCATCCACTGTGCCTTGCAGATACCAGGCGCGTCCGCCCACGCGGACGGTGAGGTTCTCGACTGGCGTCATGCCGACCATGACTTCTGCCATGCCGCCGTAGCCCCACCCCTCGATCGCGGTCGGGGATGATTTGACGAAGCTGTAGTTGCCCAATGGCGTCAGGAATGCAGGATCGAAGCCGGCGCCTCCGATAACGCCGGTCACGGACGCATAGGGAACGGCAGCGACTTCGCCGGAGATGTCGAACATCCCATCGGCCAGCTTGGCCTTACCAGAGAGGCCGAGACGGAGCATATTCACGTCGATATTGTTGTCGACGCTGTCAAACGGCAAGAAGACCTCGCCGGTATCCGGGTCAAAGGACACATCCTCGGCCGAGGTCGCGGTGGTGAAATTCGAGCGCGTAGTACGCGGGGAGTCGTTCCAGTACTGGTAGCCGGCGAAGACGCCAACTCCGGTCCCCGCCCCATCGCCGAAAGTGTTCCAGCCGAAATCGGCACCGACGTAGCCGATCTTCCCGTCGCTGATCGTCCCATCGCCGTTGACGGGGTCCGTGTAGGTGCCGCCGATGACTGCCGAGTATCCACCCCAGGCTTTTGCATAAGTGCGCGTCGCGTCATCGTCGACCCGCAAATGCAGTTCGACGATGTGCGAGGTGTCGTTGTTCTCAAAGGTCGCGCCCGTCGCTTCGAAGCTCTGGTTGCCCATGGAGTACCAATACCGGAGGCCCGTCTCGATATGGATGCCGTCGGTCTCGTCGCCCATCTCGTTCCAGTCCTTGGGCTCGACCGAGTAGGCGCCGCGGTAGACTTCCTCGGGCGACATGTCCTCGCCCCAGTCGGCGGCGAGGGCCGGGCTGCCGATGGCGGCTGCAAGGACAGCAAGACTCGTGGCCAGACGGATGGACATTGGAAACTCCGCAACAAGACGCGTACGTGAGCTATTCATGCCCGGTTAGGGTTAATGTTCCGCTAAATGGGCTGGCAAACTGCAACTGGCCGACCCGCAAGCTGTTGGGCCTGCACGATTTGCTAAGCATCGCGAGCCTTTCCCCTGTTACACGACGGCTATGCGCGGCGAGTCTGCAACCATGGGGGCGGCAAGCGAGTTGCGTTGGCAAGAACAGCCAAAATCGGGTCAGCAGTGATGGGTAGCAAGATATTGGTGGTGGAGGATGAAATCCTCGTTGCCATGGAATTCGAGAACCTGCTCCACGACCTCGGCCACCAGTCCGTCGGTATCGCCTCGGACAGCCGCCGGGCGATGGAACTTGCAGGCGATGCGGAAGTGGCGTTCGTCGATCTCAACCTGATCGACGGAGCGACGGGCGTGGAGTTGGGGCGGGCGCTTGCCGGGCGCGGCGTGACGGTGGTGTACATGACTGCCAACCCCGAGCAGCTTGGCCAAGGGGTTCCCGGAACGGTCGGCGTCATCGCAAAACCCGCGGACCACGCCGAACTGCGCCAAGTCATCGACTACGCCATTGCAGTGCGCCGCAGTGCCGCGACGACCACCCGGCCGCCGCGTCGGCTGAAACTGTTCGGCGCGCTGGGCCGGAGCCCGGCTATCGCCTGAAGTTATTTCGTTTGTCGCGCTTTCGAACCGGAAAAGTCTGCAACTTTTCCTGAAAACGCTCCGCTACTCGGCGGCGACGACCCGCTCGCGGGCCGGGCGCTGCAGGCGCAGCTCTTCGGCCACGAGGAATGCCAGTTCAAGCGCCTGGCTGGCATTGAGGCGGGGGTCGCAATAGGTGTGATAGCGATCCTGGAGGCCAGCCTCGGTGATCGCCGCGACGCCGCCACCAGTGCATTCGGTCACGTCGTCGCCGGTCATCTCGATATGGATGCCGCCGGCATAGGTGCCCATGGTGCGGTGGATATCGAAGAAGCTCTTCACTTCGCTCATCACGCGCTCGAAGGGGCGGGTCTTGTAGCCGTTCGAGGCCTTGATGGTGTTGCCGTGCATCGGATCGGAGCACCAGACCACGACCTTGCCCTCGGCCTTCACCGCCTCGATCAGGCGCGGCAGGTGGTCGGCGATCTTGTCGGAGCCGAAACGGCCGATCAGCGTGATGCGGCCGGCTTCGTTGGAGGGGTTGAGCTTGTCGACGATGCGGAGCAGGTCGTCCGCGGCGAGGCTCGGGCCGCACTTGATGCCAACCGGGTTGCGGATGCCGGAGAAATACTCGACATGCGCGGCATCGGCCTGGCGGGTCCGGTCGCCGATCCACAGCATGTGGCCGGAGGTGGCATAGTAGTCGCCGGTGATCGAGTCGCGGCGGGTCATCGCTTCCTCGAAGCCGAGCAGCAGCGCTTCGTGAGAGGTGTAGAACTTGGTCTCGCGCAGCGACGGGGTGTTGTCGGCGGTGAGGCCGAGGGCGCGCATGAAGTCGATGGCGTCGTCGATCTTCTGGGCCAGTTCCTCGAAGCGCGGATAAGCGGTCGAGTCCTTCATGAAGCCCATGGTCCACTCGTGGACGCGGGTCAGGTCGGCATAGCCGCCCGAGGCGAAGGCGCGCAGCAGGTTCAGCGTTGCGGCCGACTGCCGGTAAGCCAGCAGCAGGCGCTCCGGATCGGGAATGCGGGCTTCGGGCGTGAACGCTATGTCATTGATGATGTCGCCGCGATAGCTCGGCAGCGTCACGCCATCGATGGTTTCGGTGTCGGACGACCGAGGTTTGGCGAACTGGCCGGCGATGCGGCCGACCTTCACCACCGGCTTCGATGCGCCGTGGGTCAGCACCACCGCCATCTGCAGGAAGACGCGGAAGAAATCGCGGATGTGATCGGCGCCGTGCTCGGCAAAGCTCTCGGCGCAATCGCCGCCCTGCAGCAGGAACGCCCTGCCCGCGGCGACTTCGGCGAGTTGGTGCTTCAGATCACGGGCTTCGCCGGCGAAAACCAGCGGCGGGAACTTGCGGAGCTGCGCCTCGGCCGCTTCCAGTTTCGCCGCGTCGGGGTAAGCCGGCACCTGCGTAATCGGTTTCTGTCTCCAGCTTTGCGGCGTCCAAGTGGTCGGCATCACACGTATCTCCCGGTCGGCGGGCGGAATAGCAGGGGATTGGGGCAATGCCAAGCCGAAGCAAGGAGGAGGCCAGGCCTCTTCTGCCTTCTCCCCTTGCGGGAGAAGGTGGCGCGCAGCGCCGGATGAGGGGTCGCTCGACACGCAGTGTCGTGAGGCCGGAGCGAAGCGACGGACTACGTGGACGCGGAGAGAGACCCCTCATCCGCCCTTCGGGCACCTTCTCCCGCAAGGGGAGAAGGTCAACCGCTGAGAGTTCCGGCGCTACTGCTTCACCCCATCCCGGTAGACGTAGCTTGGCTTCTTGAAGGTGACGAGTTCCTCGGCGGCGGTCGGGTGCATGGCCATGGCGCGGTCGAAATCGGCCTTGGTGGCGTTCATGCCCATGGGGATCGCCGCCATCTGGATCAGTTCGGCGGCGCCCGGGCCGAGGATATGGACGCCGAGCACCTTGCCACCATTGGCGAGGGTGATCAGCTTCATCATCATGCGATCGGACTTCAGCGACAGGGTGTTGATCATCGGGCGGAAGCGGGTGATGTACACGTCGACGTCGCCGTGGGTCGCGGCGTCGTGCTCGGTCAGGCCAACAGTGCCGACTTCAGGTTCCGCGAACACCGCCTCGCCGATGAGCGAGTGATCTACGGCGATCGGATTGTTGTTGAACACCGTCTCGGCGAAGGCTTGACCCTCGCGGATCGCCACGGGCGTTAGCTGAGCGCGGTTGGTAACGTCGCCCACGGCGTAGATCGATGGCACGTTGGTGCGCGAGTAGGCATCGACGGCGATGGCACCACCGTCGTTGAGAGCAACGCCTGCTACTTCGAGGCCGAGGCCCGCGGTGTTCGGGCTGCGGCCGGTGGCGAACATCACGGCGCCGTACGGAGCGTCGACGCCGTCGGAGAAGCTGACGGTGATATCGTCACCGGTCTGGCGTAGGCCGCGCACATTGGTCTGGTGGATGATCTTGACGCCACGGGCATCGAGCCCGGCCTCGAGCCCGGTGCGCAGGTCCTCGTCGAAGCCGCGCAGCAGCTGGTCGCCGCGATAGACGATGGTGGTGTGGACGCCGAGGCCGGAGAAGATGGTGGCGAACTCGGCCGAGATGAAGCCGCCGCCTTCGATGAGGATGGAATGCGGCAGGGTTTTCAGGTGGAACGCCTCGTTCGAGGTGATGCCGAGTTCCTTGCCGGGGATATCCGGAATGTAGGGGTGGGCGCCGGTCGCGACGAGGATGGTCTTGGCAGTAAGCTCACGGCCGGACTTCAGCATCACGGTGTTGGGACCGGTGAGCACGGCGCGATCGCGGATGATCTCGACGCCGGGCTTTTCGAGTCCGGCGACATATGCCGCTTCGAGCCGGGCGATCTCCTTGTCCTTGTTGGCGACCAATGTCGCCCAATCGAAGGTCGGGGTG
>JBKJMF010000428.1:0-2653 GCA_046596525.1 Devosia sp.
GCCGCACCCCCGCATCGAACCGGCGGGCCACGATGTCGATCAGGCTGTTGTCGGTGCTCACCTCGACATTGATATCGGGATAGGCCGGCAGGAATTTCGCGAGCTTGGGCCAGAGCAGGGAATTGACGGCGTGCTCGCCTGCGGTGAGGCGGATGGTGCCGGACGGCTTGTCGCGGAGTTCGCTGAGCGCCGCGAGTTCCGCCTCGATTTCCTCGAACCGCGGACCGACATTGAGCAGCAACCGCTCCCCCGCCTCGGTCGGCGAGACGCTGCGCGTGGTGCGCATCAGCAGCCGAAGACCGAGCCGGGTTTCAAGCTTACGCACTGTGTGGCTGAGCGCCGACTGCGACACCCCGAGCCTGGCCGCGGCTTTGGTGAAGCTCTGCTCGCGGGCGACGGCGAGAAAGGCAATGAGGTCGTTGATGTGCTCGCGCGGCATTCATGAACTCCGCTCATGTGTTCATGCCGATATAAGCATCTAATCGCGCGCGCGGCAGAGGACTAAATTGGCTGCAGTAAACGGAGAACGACGATGCAAAAGCGCAAACTTGGGAATGCCGGTCTCGAGGTCTCGGCCATCGGGCTGGGCTGCATGGGCATCAGCCAGTCCTATGGCCAGCCGATGGAGACGCCGGATGCCATCAAGCTGATCCGGGCGGCGTTCGAGCAGGGCGTGACCTTTTTCGATACGGCCGAGATTTATGGACGGCGCGCCAACGAGTTGGTGGTTGGCGAGGCGCTTGAGCCAATCCGCGATCAGGTGGTGATTGCCACCAAGTTCGGCTTCGACCTCGACGGGACCGGCAGCGGCAGCGGCCTCAACAGCCGGCCGGAGCATATCCGCGAAGTGGCGGAGGCTTCACTCAAGCGGCTCAGGACCGACCGGATCGACTTGTTCTACCAGCACCGCGTCGACCCCGAAGTGCCGATGGAAGACGTTGCCGGCGCGGTGAAGGACCTGATCGCGGAAGGCAAGGTGAAGCACTTCGGCCTCTCAGAAGCCGGCGTGAAGAACATCCGCCGCGCCCATGCGGTGCAGCCGGTGGCAGCGCTGCAGAGCGAGTATTCGCTGTGGTGGCGCGAGCCCGAGGAGGCGATCATCCCGGTGCTCGAAGAACTCGGCATCGGCTTCGTGCCGTTCAGCCCGCTGGGCAAGGGCTTCCTCACCGGCGCCATCGACACCAGCACCAAGTTCGATAGCACCGACTTCCGCAACACCGTGCCGCGCTTCGATGCCGAGAACCGCGCTACCAACCAGGCCATGGTGGATGCCGTGGTGAGGATCGCCGCGGCCAAGAAGGTAGCGCCGGCGCAGATCGCCCTCGCCTGGTTGCTGGCGCAGAAGCCCTGGATCGCGCCGATCCCCGGCACGACCAAGCTCCTCCGCGTCATCGAGAACAACGGAGCGGCGTCGATCGAACTGACGGCTGCCGATCTCGCCGATATCGAGGACGCGACGGCGGGGCTTCAGCTGAAGGGCGCCCGTTATTCGCCGGAGCACGAGGCGCGCATCGACCGCTGAATGACCTCATCAGCTATCCACAAGAGGCTCGACGCGACACCGCGTCGGGCCTTTTTGTTGTCTAGCCGGCTACGCCCAGTTCTTCCGCTTCGAGGTCTGCCCGAGGCCCGGGTTGAGCGTGTTGGTGGGATCGAGCGAGCGGTAGAAATCGGCCAGCACGGGCTTGGCCGTATAGAGGTGGCCGACATTGTGCTCGGACGGGAACTCGATGCCGCGGCCGTTGAGATGGGCGATGATCTGGTGCTCGAGATCGAGCCAATCTGTGCCCTTCTTGACCGCGTAGTCGTAGTGGAACACCTGGCAGAAGAAGTGGCCGCAGGGGATACGGCGCTCGATCTTGTCCTCGATGCCGGGTGGCAGGGTTTCGCGCCAATCGAGCGTGTTGCGCGGCAGCGCCAGATCGAGGGCGACAATGTTCTCGACCGTGTCGGGGTGCACGGCCCGATAGCGCACCGAGCCGCCGCCGACGGCGTATCTATTGCGGAAGGCGGCCGCCGCTTCCTCGTCGTCACACTCGAAGAAATCACCGTTGGCCGAGGGGAACAGTGAACCCAGATAGGCACGCGCTTCGTCGATCCCTTCGCCATCCATGCGCAAGAGCAGGTGATGCTGGTACTTGTCGCGAAAAGCGTTCATTCGCGCCGGCAGGTGGTTGGGCAGTACGCGATTGATGACCTGCAGGATGCGGTCCGACAGGTTCGTGCCGAGCCCAAGCCGGCCGGCGATCGCGTCGAAGCGGCTTTTCATGGCGAAGGCGGTGGGGATGCGCTCGGTGCCGGCATACTTGATCAGCAGGTACAGATCCTTGCCGTATTCCTCGGCCAGCGTGTAGGCCTCCTGGTGCAGGTACTCCCCGGCTACCGGTAGCGTCTTGAACGTGCCGAGGATGTGCCGCCGGATATTTGTCAGCTCCATGTGGTCATTGGAGCCGATGTAGAACACCCGCGACGGCCCCGAACTCGGGAACGTATCGAGCCGCACCGCGAAGACGCAGAGCTTGCCGGCGCTGCCCGCCGCCTCGTACAGCAGCCTTGGATCGTTGTTGAAACGCGCCGGACCCTCCGCCTCGATATCGCGCACCAGGGTCGAGTAATCGGGGTCGGAGGCGAGCTTGCCGGTATCGTGCCAGAC
>JBKJMF010000465.1:0-3978 GCA_046596525.1 Devosia sp.
GCTCAGCATCATTGCGCCGAGCGACGCGCGGGCGGAGCCGATCAGCCCATATTTCGGCACTTGCGGCGGGTGCTCGCTGCAGCACATGAACCGCGAGACCTATGCGAGCTTCAAGCGCTCGCTGGTGGAGGTCGCGCTGCAGCATGCCGAGGTCGAGACGGTAGTGAAGCCGCTGGTCGATGCGACCGGGGCGGGGCGCCGGCGGGCGACGCTGCATGTGCGCAAGGCCGGGGCCGGCTATATGCGGGCGAAGAGCCACGAAGTGCTCGACATCGATGCCTGCCCGATCCTCGTGCCGACGCTGTCGCGGCTGGCGCCGAAGATCGCGCGGGCGCTGCAGCCGATCGCTGGGGACTGCGATGCGAGCTTTACGATGACCGACACGGGGATTGACCTCTCGGTGAAATCGGAGCGGAAGCTGAAGCCGGTGGCGCTGTCGGAGTTTGCGCGGACGCACCGGCTGGCGCGGCTGACCTTCAACGGCGACCCGGTGTTCATGGCGCATCCGCCATCGATCCGCATGGGGAAGGCCATGGTCGAGATCCCGCCGGCGAGCTTCCTGCAGGCGACGGCCGCGGCGGAAGAGATGCTGGCGCAGCTGGTGATCGAGGGGGTCGGCAAGGTGAAATCGGTGGCTGATCTGTTCTCGGGGGTCGGGCCGTTCGCGCTGCGGCTGGCTGAGGGCGCGCGGGTGTACGCGGCGGACAATGACCGGCTGGGTATTGCGGCGCTGGTCAAGGCCTTCAACCACGTGCAGGGGCTGAAGCCGGTGGAGACCAAGGTGCGCGACCTGATGCGCGACCCGCTGGCGCCGATCGAGTTGGCGCCATTTGACGCGGTGGTGTTCGATCCGCCGCGGGCCGGGGCCGAGGCGCAGGCGAGGGAATTGGCGCGGAGCAATGTGAAGACCGTGGTGGCGGTGTCGTGCGAGCCGAAGACGTTTGCGCGCGATGCGGCGATCCTGATCGCAGGCGGGTATCGGCTGGAGTCGGTGACGCCGGTGGACCAGTTTGCGTACTCGACGCATGTGGAGGTCGTGGGGGTTTTCCGGCGGTGAGCTTTCGCGGACGCACCACCCACGCCGACCTTGGCGAGGGCTATTTCGACAAGGTGAAGGCGGCGGCTTTCCCTGAGCACATTCTCCGATATCGCAACCAGCGGGCGGCGGCTTCGGTCGGGCTCGATGGGCTGACGGACGAAGAGTGGGTGGCGCATTTCGGCAGGTTCGAGCCGTTGCTGGGGTCGTTCGCGGAGCCGTTGGCGCTGCGCTATCACGGGCATCAGTTCCAGACCTACAACCCGGATCTCGGTGATGGCCGGGGGTTCCTGTTCGCGCAGCTCGAGGATTTGAACGACGGGCGGCTGATGGACCTTGGCACCAAGGGTTCGGGGCGGACGCCCTGGTCGCGGGGTGGGGATGGCAGGCTGACGCTGAAGGGCGGCGTGCGCGAGGTACTGGCGACGGCGATGCTCGAGGCGCTAGGGGTGAATACATCCAAGTCGCTGAGCTTGATCGAAACCGGCGAGGAGTTGCAGCGGGGCGACGAGCCATCGCCGACGCGGTCGTCGGCGCTCGTGCGGTTGAGCCATGGGCACACTCGGATCGGCTCGTTCCAGCGGCTGAGTTACCTCAAGGAACAGGAGCGGCTGCGGGGGCTGCTCGATCATTCGGTCAAGGCCTACTACCCGGAGCTGTGGGTCGAGGGCGACAATGGCCGGGCGGCGAAGTTCCTGGGGGAAGTGAGTGAGGCGGTGGCGGAGACCGGGGCGCGGTGGATCGCGGCGGGCTTCGTGCACGGGGTGCTCAACACCGACAATATCAACATTACCGGCGAGAGTTTCGACTACGGGCCGTGGCGGTTCCTGCCGACATACGATCCGAGCTTTACGGCGGCGTATTTCGACGAGTGGGGGCTTTATGCGTTCGGTAAGCAACCCGACACGCTGGCCTGGAACCTGACGCGGCTGGCCGAAGTGCTGGTGCCGCTGGGCGAGCATGACGAGCTGGAAGCGGCGCTGAACCGGTTCTGGCCGGCGTTCCAGCGATCGATCTGGACCGCGATGCTGGAGCGGCTGGGGCTGGAGACGCTCGGGGTAGAGGCGGATTCGGCGCTGGTGGCCGAGGTGTTCTCGGCGTTGCACGTGACGCAGGCGCCGTATGAGCAGTTCTTCTTCGACTGGCGCGGCGGGGATGAGGGGCGGGCGTTCGCCAGCCCTTCGGCGGAGCACTATCGGAACGAGGCGTTCGAGAAGCTGCGCGGGTTGATCGCAGCCCATCCGCAGGCGGTGAATGCCAATCTCGAGCATCCGTATTTCAAACGGGCGACGCCGCGAACCATGCTGATCGATGAGATGGAGGCGCTGTGGGCGCCGATCGCGGAGCGCGATGACTGGCGGCCGCTGTATGCGGCGCTGGGCGAGATCGAGGAGATGCGCGAGGCCTATTCCGGCGCTGCCTGAGGCTCAGACCTTGGCGTGGGCTGCGACGTCGTTGGCAGGCTCGCCGATGACGCCGGGGGTCAGCGGTGTGAGGGCTTCGGTCGACAGGAAGTCGGTGCGGCGGTTCGGTAGCTGCACGTAGAATTTCTTCAGCCCGGGTTCGATCTGGGCCGACAGCGCGATGCACTCGGCGATGGCGCCGCGCTCATCCTTGCCGGTGCGCAGGGCCTCGAGTGCTTCGGTATGGGTGGCCTTGAGCAGGCTGAAGGCACCGGACTTGGCGAGCGCCGCGTCGCCGACCAGGAGGTGGATGACGACGCGCTCGGTCTTGCCCTTCAGCGCCAAAGCGCCGGCTTCGAGGAGGGCGAAATCGGAGGCGGCAATGCGCACCGGATCGGCAACGAGAATGTCGTAGCCGACCTCCTTGCAGGCGCTCTCGACGCGGCTCGCAACGTTGACGGTGTCGCCGAGGGCGGAATAGTCGAAGCGGGTCTCGAGGCCCATGTTGCCGACCAGCGCTTCGCCGGTGGAGATGCCGATACCGATGCCGAGTTCCTGCACCGCGGCCTGGTCGGCTTTGAGGTGGAAGGCGTCGTGCTGGTTCAGCTCGGCGAGCTTCTGGCGCATGCCGAGTGCAGCGCGGAGGGCTTTGCGCTCATGGTCGGGGACGTCCACCGGCGCGTTCCAGAACGCCATGATGGCGTCGCCGATGAACTTGTCGATGGTGCCCATGCGGCCGATGATCTCGTGGCCGAGGGCACCGAACAGGGTGTTGAGAATGGTCAGGATGCGGCTCGGCTCCACACGCTCGCTGAGTGCAGTGAAGCCACGCATGTCGGAGAACAGCACGGTGATGCGGCGCACTTCGCCGCCGAGCTTCAGACGGTCGCCGTTCTTTTCGATTTCGCTCAATAGCGACGGCGCGACATAGAAGCCGAAGGCGCGGCGGATCTGCTTTTTGGCGCGCTCGGTGGTGACGAAGCGGAAGAACACCAGGGCGAGGTAGAGCAGCGTCAGGCCGACGAGCGGGAAACTCGGATCGAGCATGGCGCCCTGGCCGATGAACATCCACCAGGAAAAGCCGATGGCGGCGACGAGGGCCAGGGCACCCGCGGCTAGTCCGGCAATTGGGCCGAGCAGCAACACCACGACCACCAGCAGCGCGCCGAGCGCCAGGAAGCCGACGATCTCGAGGCCGGCGACCCAATCGGGGCGGCTGAGATAGGTGCCGGAGAGGATCTGCTCGATGGCTTGGGCGTGGATGGTGACCCCGGCGACGTTGTCGCCGAGCGTGGTGTTGTGGAGATCGAGCAGGCCCGAGGCGGAGGTGCCGATCAGCACGATGTTGCCGGCGATGCGGTCGGCCTGTTGCTGGTAGTTGCGGCCGAGAATGTCGGCGGCGGAGACCATCAGATCGCGATTAGGACGGCTGTAGTAGAGCCAGAGGTCGCCCTCGGAGGTGAGGGGGACGTCGAACTCGCCGACCTTGAGGCCCTCGACATAGCCCTCCGCAGCGGTATCGCCGAAGACCACCACGGC
>JBKJMF010000500.1:0-8015 GCA_046596525.1 Devosia sp.
GACTGCATGGTCGGAACTTGGATCCTGTATGGTGCCCCAATGGGACAGCGTGCTGCCCATGGGGGCAGCGGAGCCAGTGGCTCCGCGTCTATGTCAGAAATGCGTCAGCCGGCCCACCATGGGGTGCGCCGGCTGAAAGTACTGGCTCAGGAAGCCTTGTTGTCGTTGACCGGCGTCGACTTGGAGCGCACGTCGGTGATGCCGGGGCGGGCGATCTTAACGCGGGTGCCCTGGGCGATTTCGACTTCGAGGTCTTCGCCGTCGACGGCCTTGGTCACCTTACCGACAATGCCGCCGGTGGTGACGATGGTGTCGCCACGCGAGATCGAGCCGAGCATCGCCTGATGCGCCTTCATGCGCTTCTGCTGCGGACGGAAGATCAGCAGCCAGAAGATCACGACCAGCAGCAGGATCGGGGCGAACTGAATCAGAAGATCGCCAGCGCCACCCATACCGGGGGCTGCACCTGCGGCTTGCGCATAGGCGGGGGTCACGAACATTAAAAGGCTCCTTGCTTAGTGGCTGTCGGCACGTCGGATGGCCGTTGTTGACCCATATAGGGCTGGTTTCCGGCGAAGGGCAGTCCTACCCGGCAAAAATCGGCCGGAATATAGAGGCGGCGCACAAGGATTGCAAAGCCAATCGGGCTGCGTCAAAACGGGGGCGTACCCGGGAGTTCGCCCTTATGACCGACGACCATTCCGCTGCCATCGCGGCGGCCCTTGCGCGCATCGCCGATACGCTGGAAGCCATGAAGCCGGGCGCCGCTGTTCCTGCCCCGGCGCTGACCGAAGCGACCGCCTACCATTGGGACGCGACCTCGGACTCGCTCATGCCGGTACCCAAGGTGTCGCGGGTGCCGCTGGCGATGCTGAAGGGCATCGACGACGTGCAGGAGATCCTCTTGCAGAACACCCTGCAGTTCGCGCGCGGCTATGCGGCGAACAATGCGCTGCTGTGGGGCGCCCGCGGCATGGGCAAGAGTTCGCTGGTCAAGGCACTGCATGCCCACATCAACGCGCTCGGCGAACCCGGTATCGCTTCTGGCGAACCCGGTATCGCCTCCGGCGAACCCGGGCTGAAGCGGCTGATCCTGATCGAGATCGCGCGCGAGGATATCGAGGCCCTGCCCCGGCTGATGCGGCTGATCGCCAAGGAAGACGCGCGCTTCATCGTATTCTGCGACGACCTGAGCTTCGACAAGGACGAGACCAGCTACAAATCGCTGAAGACCATCCTCGACGGCGGCCTCGAGGGCCGGCCGGAGAACGTGCTGTTCTACGCCACCTCGAACCGGCGCCACCTGATGCCGCGCGACATGGTGGAGAACGAGCGCTCGACGGCGATCACGCCGGGCGAGGCGGTAGACGAGAAGGTGTCGCTGTCGGACCGGTTCGGGCTGTGGCTCGGCTTCCACAGTTGCGACCAGCCGACCTACCTGGCGATGATCCGTGGCTATTGCGACGAGTACGGGCTCACGATCGACGACGAGACGCTGCGGGCTCGCGCAGTGGAATGGTCGATGACGCGCGGGGCCCGGTCGGGGCGCGTGGCGATCCAGTTCGTGCGGGCATTGGCCGGTGAGCAGGGCAAGGCGATCTAGCCAGAAAAGCAGCGACAAAAATCAGAGTCGAGAGGCGGGCTCCGGCGATCGCCGCACGCTGGCGCGCCAAGCATTAGTGTTAGCGCCTATGTTTCTACGCGCATGTGCTCCGTACTGCGAGCAGATGTCGTCATGGTGGTGTTTCCGCATTCCTCACAGAAAATCCACTTATCTTGGATATACTTATCTATATTTGACTAGTCTCATTCTCTGTCATCGATGAGCGCGGCCGAATACTGGCCGCATCGCATGCGCCGGGGCACGACGGGCCGGAATTCTCGCACAGACGAGGGTGACGGCTACTAGTGGGGTAGACTCGAATGCGAGGGCACCTGGACAGCCGACTGCACGGCACGCCGCCACCTGACGGCTTCCTGCGCAGCCATGTCTCCCGCTTCGTCAGTGGTAGTAGCGGTGCCTCAGCCGTCGAGTTCGCCATCATGGCCCCGGTCTTCATCCTGATGCTGGTCGGCATGCTCGCTTACGGCATCTATTTCGGGGCCGCAAATTCCGTGCAGCAGATCGCTGCGGACGCGGCGCGCACCTCGATTGCAGGGCTCAATGCCACCGAGCGCGAAACGCTGGTCACCGCGTTCATCGAGAGCAATGCCGGCGGCTACGTGTTCATCGATCCCGCGGACGTGGACTTCTCCATCGGCGACGATGATGACGACCCCAGCCAGTATCGCGTGACGGTAACCTACGACGCCTCGAGCTTGCCGATCTGGGCACTGCCGGTGCCGCTGCCGGGCAAGAGCATCAGCTTCACCTCGACCATCCGCCTCGGTGGTACATGAAGCTGCTCCCTAGGTTCGGCCGGGACAGGCGCGGCAATGTTGCGATCCTGTTCGCGCTGGTGTTGCCGGTGATGCTGCTGGCCGGTGCCTTCGCGGTCGATGAAGGGTTCGCTCTACCTCGAGCGGCGGCAGGCCCAGTCGGTGGCGGACCTTGCGGCGATCGCCGCGGCCACCAATCCGGACAAGGCGCTCGATACGGCGTTCAAGATGTTCCAGGCCAACGGCCTGATCGCCACCGGGCTGCCGATCGACGATCCCTCGATCCAGGTCCGCTCGTCGCGCCCGGTGCACGTGCTGACGGGCAACTACAAGGCGGCTCCAGAACTCTCTGTCTCGGCGCGCTTCGTGCCGGGCGGCTCGCCAACCAACGCCGTGCAGGTGACCTACCGGAAGACCGGAACGCTGTTCCTCGCCCGCCCTTGGCAGGAGGCACCGGAGATCTCGGTCGCCGCGCTCGCCACGGCGACGCCGCAGGCGGCGTTCTCGGTGGGCTCGCGGCTGGCCTCGCTCAATGGCGGCGTCGCCAACGCGCTGCTCGACGCCAAGATCGACGTGCTGGATTTTCTCGACGCGCTGAACCAGCAGCTCAGCCTCTCGGCGGTGACCTATGGCGATGTGCTCACGGCTTCGGCCAGCCGCGGCGCGATTGCCGGTGCGCTGGCGTCGATCGTCAACGGCACTGCCAAGACCGCCGCGACAACGCTCTCGACCTCCATCGCCGACACCACGACCCTGCCGCTGTCGAAGCTGCTCGACCTCGGGCCGCTTTCGACGCTGAAGCTGGGATATGACCCGGGCTACTTCGCCGGGGTGTCGGCACTGCAGGTGCTGAACGCCGCGGCGATCATTGCCGGCAACGGCAAGCAGGTCGACCTCAACGTGGCCGCCACCCTGCCCGGCCTCGTCAGCATCAAGCTCACCGTCGCCATTGGGGAACACCGCAGCACGCCTGGTACGTGGTAGGCGAGAAGGGCGCCGTGGCGCGGACGGCGCAGACGCGGCTGAAGCTCACGGTAAAGCTGACCGGTGGTGCGGTGCTGCTGGGCGCCGCAGTGACGCTACCGATCTACGTGGAAGCCGCCTACGCCGAGGCCAGGATACGCTCGCTCACCTGCCCCAGCTTCGGCAAGCAGGCAGGAACCGCGGTGGTCGACGTACTGGCCGGCGCCGCGCGTATCACCATCGGCAATCTTTCGGGCAGCAGCTTCACCGATTTCAGCGCCTTTCCGGTGGTCGACGAGACGACGATCCTGAGCGTCCCGCTGCTGCTGAAGATCAAGGCGAAGTCCGCGGTGGTGCTGGGCCAGACATCGCCTATCCTGCTGAACTTTTCGAGCACGGACGTGACGCAGGGCACGCTGAAGACTGCGACCAACCACATGCTGGTCGGGAGCCTGTCGAAGTCGCTGATCGACGGGCTGACGCTGAAGATCGACGTGCTGGGCCTGGGCCTCTCATCGGTCGGCGTGATCGACGCGGCCGTGCGCCTGCTGGTGGCGCCGCTGGCGCCGGTACTCGACAGCGCGATCTTCGGCGTCCTGGACGCGCTCGGCGTGGGGATCGGGGAAGCGGATGTGCGGGTGTACAGCGTGACCTGCAACCGGCCGGTACTCGTCGGCTAGCAATCAGACCTATTGGTAGCCCGCTGCCGCTTGCAGCACGCGCCGGTTGCTGCGACGAATGCCGTCCCGTTCCTACAAACGACGGCACAAGGGATCATGAGTTCTTCGCATAAATTGAGATGGTCGCACGGCGAGGCGACCATCCTGAGTACGGCTGCCATGCTGGCCGACGCCACGTTTCTGCTGGACGGCAAGCCGTTCAAGCCGTTCGCGCGGGCGCCGTGGCTGGGCACCGTGGACGACCCCTCGATCACCGGGCACCTCCGCGTACTGGCCGGCGACTTCGTCGGCCTGCCGTTCGGCACAGGCGGCCGCAAGGCCGGCCCGAACCTCCCCGAGTGGGGGAGCCTCTTAACCCAGCCGGCTACGGGCACCATCCACGGCCCGACCGCCCACCGCGAGTGGACCATCGTCGAGGGCGACGACCGCAGTGTCACCCTATCGCTCGACTACGACCCGGACTCGGTGGTGCGCAAGGTCGAGCGGGTGATCACCGCCCGCGAGGGCTCGCCGGCGCTGGATTTCACCATGCGCATCTTCGCCCGCCACAAGGCGCCGATCTCGGCGGGCCTGCACCCCAATTTCCGCATGCCCGACGATCCGGGCCGGCTGGAGCTGAAACTCGATTTCCAGTTCGGCCTCACCCACCCTGGCCAGACCGCCGAAGGCGATCCGCAGGAGTTCGAGAGCCTCAGTTCGGTGCCAAAGAACGGCGTCCGCGTGGACATGTCCCACGTGCCGCTGTCGCCCCGCACCGACAAGAACGTGCAGCTCTGTGGCGTCACCAGCCCGCTCACCGGCATCTATCTCGATGAAGGCGTCGGCTTCGAGCTCGACTGGGACCGCGACCTGCTGCCCACACTGATGATCTGGCATACCGATGGCGGCATCCAGGGCGAGCCGTGGAACGGCCAGTTCCGCGCCGTCGGCCTCGAGCCGCTGGCCTCGGCCTTCGACCTCCACACCGACGTCTCCACCGGCCCCAACCCGATCAACCAGCGCGGCATCAAGACGTGGATCGATATCGACCCGGCCAAGCCGCTGGAGATCAGGCACTCGGTTCGGGCGTTCAAGGCTTAGCAACCGGCTCTGCGGGGTGTCTTCTCCCCTTGCGGGAGAAGGAGGCGCGTAGCGCCGGATGAGGGGTACCGCAACCGGAGGTTGCGCGATCGGAGCGAAGCGACGAGCGACCCAGTGCGCGGAGAGATACCCCTCATCCGGCCTTCGGCCACCTTCTCCCGCAAGGGGAGAAGGCACTTAGCCCCGGCCCCCAAAACCAAAAGGCCCCGGATCACTCCGGGGCCTTTCCAATTCCATTCAGTCTCAGCTGGCCAGCAGCGGCAGCGGGTCGACCGGGGTGGCGCCCTTGCGGAGTTCGAAGTGGAGCTGGGACTTCGACACCGAGCCGGTCTTGCCGGCGGTGCCGATATTGTCGCCACGGTTCACCACGGTGCCCTTGGCGACGTTCATGTCCTTGAGGTGGGCGTAAGCCGACACGTAGCCGTTCGGGTGCCGGATCAGGATCAGGTTGCCGTAACCCTCGACGCCCGAGCCGGCATAGATCACCTGGCCGTTCTCGGCCGAGCGGACCGCCGCGCCTTCTGGCGCTTCGATATTGATGCCGGTGCCCTTGGAGTTGGCGAAGTCGGTGATGACGCGGCCCGAGATCGGCCAGCGGAACTTGTCGGCGCCGGAGAGCACCGGTTCGGTCTTGGGCTGCTGCAGCGGCTGCGCTTCAGCCACGGCGGCCGGAGCAGCGGCGGGGGCCAGCGGCTTCACCTGTGCCAGGGGCATCTTCGCCTCAGGCTCGATGGAGGCGACAGTGACCGGCTTCGGGGCGGCCAGATCGGACGGCGGCGCGCCGAGCGTCTTGGTGCCCTTGGGGCCCATTGCAGCGAGATTGGAGGCCTTGCCCGGGATGACGATCTTCTGGCCGACGAAAATCTTGTCGGGCGAGGAGAAGCCGTTGGCCTGGATGATGCCCTGCGCCGTCACATTGTAGCGGCGCGCAATCGTATAGAGGCTTTCGCCGCTTTCGATCACGTGGACATAGGCGTCCGAGGGGATGGAAACGAGGGAATTCGAAGCCGGGGCGGACGCCAGAGTGGGGGTCGCCGGAACCGGGCTCAGGGGCTGGGCAGCGGGCATCATCTGATTGCTTCCGTTGGCTGATGAAGTGAGCACAGGCAGATCTTCGGTCGATACGGAGCCCAGCGGCTGGCTGTTCATGGGCTGACTGCCCATGTTGTTGGAGCCGATCAGCGCGGGGCCGGAGCCGCCGCCGATGTTTGCTGGTGGAACGAGCGTCCTGGGCATGGCCTGCGCGGTGTTCATCGGCGCAGCGGCGTTGACCGAACCGGTCGCCGTCCTGTCGAAGCCGAGGCCACCAAGCGAGCTACACCCCGAGAGCGCCGTGGCACCTGCGAACAGGCCCACAATCGCGGCGGTCTTAAGCGTCTTACCGGTCACGCGGTTACTCATCAGTCCACTCTACGCAGGTACTCAATGGACGTGAGATTAGGGCGTTAAGGTAAAGAGTGATTTAAACGAGACGCAAATTGCGCAAATGCCCGATCACTAGATTCAGGGCTTGGTAGGGTTAAGGGAACGGCCACCTGAACAACCGCTCAGCATCCGTTCACCTACATGGCAAACCGGCGGCATTATGTGGCAGCTATGCTGCCATTTCACGAGCGGCACGCGCTCGGCAGCGGCGCAGGCCGCAGTTGATCAGGTTGCGGAAACCCTTGAGGCGGCTGGCCGCCAGCCAACTTATCCCCACCAACTCCCGCGGTGCGACAATGGCCGCAATAGAGCAACGGGGAGACGGGATATGCAGCGAATTTCTTCGAACACGGAATTGAACGAACCGAGGTCTGTTCGTTCAATCGGGCGGACTACAGCCCCAGCTTGCCGTCCAGCCCCGCGACCATCTCGTAATGCGTGTGCTGCAGCTTCAGCGGCGTCACCGTGATGGCGTTGCCGTGCATCGCGAGGCGGAAGTCGTGCTCCTCATCGAGCGGCTTGGGCGTCTCGGGGATGGCGATGAAGAACTTTCCGGCATTGTCGCTCGGATAGTAGGCCATCGGCGACCGCGCGAAGCGCTGGAACGGCACGACACGGATGCCGGCCACGTCCTCGGGTGCGCAGAACGGGATGTTGACGTTGAAATAGACGTCGCCGCGGGTCTTCACCTCGGCCACCAGCTGGCTGACGACGCGGGCGGCGTACTGGCGCGAGTTGGTCCAGTCGATCTCGGTGCCGCGCTCATAGTCGACGCTCTGGCTGATGCCGATGCCAAGCGCGCCGTGCAACGCACCCTCGCGGGCGCCGGCGACGGTGCCCGAGCAATTGAGGATATCGCCGAGGTTCTGGCCATTGTTGATGCCGGAGAGCACCAGGTCGGGCTTCAGGTCCTTGCAGATATGGGTCATCCCCGCGACCACGCAGTCCGCCGGCGAGCCGCCGACGATCGAGAACACCCGGTCCTCGCGCTGGTCGACGGCGAGTTCCCGCCCGAAGGTGAAGCGGTGGGAGGCACCCGACTGATTGCCATCGGGCGCGACCACCCAGACGTCGTCGCTAATCGTCAACGCGATCTCGCGCATTACGGCGATGCCAGGAGCATCGACGCCGTCGTCGTTGGTGATCAGAATACGCGGGCTCACGAGCGGGCGCCGATCGACTTCAGGCCCTTCATGTACGGCTGAAGGACGTCCGGGATGGCGATCGAGCCATCCTCCTGCTGGTAGTTTTCCATCACGGCGATCAGAGCCCGGCCCACGGCGACACCGGAGCCGTTTAGCGTATGAACATGACGGATCTTGCCGTCCTTGCCCTTCACCCGCGCATCCATGCGGCGGGCCTGGAAATCCCCGCAGACCGATACCGACGAGATCTCGCGATAGGTGTCCTGCCCCGGCAGCCAGGCCTCGAGGTCGTAGGTCTTCTGCGCCCCAAAGCCCATGTCACCCGTCGACAGCATCATCACGC
>JBKJMF010000222.1:0-3791 GCA_046596525.1 Devosia sp.
GCCTGCTCGAACGGGTCCAGGCCGAGGGCGAACTTTCGCCCGCCGACGTGGTGCTGACCGTCGATATCGGCAATCTCGCCAATGCCAAGGATTTCGGCATCACCCAGACCATCCCGGACGAGGCGCGGGCCCGTGTCCCCGCGACCTATCAGGACCCGGATGGCCAGTGGATCGCCCTGTCGCTGCGCGCCCGCGTCTACTACGCCAGCAAGGACCGCGTGCCCGAGACGGCGCTCACCTACGAGGATATCGCCAAGCCCGAGTGGAAGGGCCGCCTCTGCACCCGCTCCGGCCAGCACGTTTACAATATCGGCCTGATCGCCACCCGCATCTCGCATTGGGGCGTCGACAAGACCCGCGATTGGCTCACCAAGGTGCGTGACAATCTCAACGGCCCGGTCTCCGGCGCCGACCGCGATCAGGTCAAGAAGGTCCTCGATGGCAGCTGCGATCTCGCCATCGGCAACACCTATTACATGGGCCTGATGCTCAACAACGACGCCGAGCCCGAGCAGAAGACCTGGGCCGCCGCCGCCCGCATCATCTACCCCGATCCCGATGGCGACGGCACCCAGGTGAACGTCTCCGGCGCGGTGATCGCCAAGTATGCGCCCAACCAGGCGAACGCCCAGAAGCTCGTAGAATTCCTGCTCTCCGACGAAGCCCAGCACCTCTATGCCAGCGGCAACTACGAATTCCCGGTGGTGGCCGGCGTCGCGCCCTCCGACCTCGTTGCCAGCTGGGGCGAGCTGAAGGCCGACAAGACCCCGCTCACCGAGATCGCCGCCCACCGCAAGGAGGCCAGCGCCCTGGTCGATGAACTCCGCTTCGACGAAGGCCCGCAGAACTAGCCGGACACGTTGCCGCAGCAGTCCGCCGGTACCGCAGGGCGGAAACTGGCGGCGCTGTTGGAGAGTCTCCAGCTCTTCTGGAACGGTTCTAAAACGCCGCCACAAATCGGCCCCGATCGCGCACCGCGCTTTGTTGACTTTGCGCCTCAGATTAAGTGTCTGCACCCTGTCACCGGTGGCCTCAGGGGCCGTCGATCACAGGAGACTCAGATGACCATGACGATGCGACTGTCCGCTGCGCTGCTTGGTGCCGCGATGATTGCCGGCACCGCCGGGCCGAGCTTTGCCCAGAGCGGTGAAGTCAATATCTACAGCTATCGCGAGCCCGGGCTGATCCAGCCGCTGCTCGACAAATTCTCCGCCGCCACCGGCGTCAAGGCCACCGTGCTCTATGCCGGCGATGGCCTGCTCGAGCGCGTCGCCGCCGAGGGCGAACTGTCGCCCGTCGACGTGGTGCTTACCGTCGATGTCGGCAACCTGGTCGGCGCCAAGACGCAAGGGCTGACCCAGCCCATCACCACCCCAGCGCTGACCGAGCGCCTGTCCCCGGAATTCCGCGACGAAGCGGGCCACTGGGCCGCGCTGTCGCTGCGCGCCCGCGTCTTCTACGTCAGCAAGGACCGCGTCGACGCCACCGCGTTGACCTACGAGGATATCGCCAAACCGGAGTGGAAGGGCCGCCTCTGCACCCGTCCAGGCGACCACGCCTACAATATTGGCCTCGTCGCCAACCGCATCGCCGCCTGGGGCGAAGACAAGACCCGCACCTGGCTGACCGCGGTTCGCGACAACATGTCGGCCCCGCCGGCCGGCAATGACCGTGCGCAGGTCAAGGCGATCCTCGAAGGCTCGTGCGACCTCGCCATCGCCAACACCTACTACATGGGCCTGATGCTCACCAACGAAGCCGAGCCCGAGCAGAAGGACTGGGCCGCCTCCGCCCGGATCGTCTACCCGGACGCCGAAGCCGACGGCACCCAGGTGAACGCCGCGGGCGCCTTCATCGCCAAGTACGCGCCGAACGCCGAAAACGCCAACAAGCTGGTCGAATTCCTGCTCTCCGACGAGGCGCAGCAGCTTTACGCCGATGCCAACTACGAGTATCCGGCAGTAACAAGCGTCAAGCCCGCCGAACTCGTCCTGAGCTGGGGCGCACTCAACCCCTCGAAGGTTTCACTCACCGCCACTGCCGATTTCCGCGACGAAGCCGCGGCGCTGGTCGATGAGCTGAAATTCAACGAAGGTGCGCAGAACTAGTCCATCTGGAGGCTGAGCATCAGCCGAACAACCGCAGCACAGACTAAGTCCGGAACCGGCGAGAGGAAGCTCCCGCCGGTTTCGGCCATTGTGCTGCTGGCCTTGATGGGCCTGCCGATTATCTGGCTGACGATCTCCGCCCTCGATACCACCGGCGCCGGCGGCCTCGCCGCCGCCATGCTCCCCACCGCCTTGCGCGAAACTGCGGTGCTGATGGCCTGGGTCGGCGCCATCACTGGCGTTCTCGGCCTCGTCTCGGCCTGGCTGGTGACGCATTTCGATTTTCCCGGCCGCCGCATCTTCGAGTGGGCGCTGGTCCTGCCGCTGGCCATCCCGACCTATCTCGCCGCCTATTCCTACGTCGAGTTCCTCGATTTCACCGGCCCGATCCAGCAGGCTTTGCGCGCCGTCATCGGCGGCACAACGATCAAGGATTACTGGTTCCCGCAGATCAAGAGCCCCACCGGCGCGGCGTTCGTGCTCTCGATGGTGCTCTACCCCTATGTCTACGCCTCCTGCCGCGCCTTCTTCGTCATGCAGTCGGGCTCCGTCTCGGCCGCGGCGCGCACCTTGGGGGCAGGGGGCTTCCGCACCTTCTTCGCCGTCACCCTGCCGCTGAGCCGGCCCGCCCTGGTCGTCGGCATCACGCTCGCCATGATGGAGGTGGTGAACGACCTCGGCGCCGTACAGTATTTCGGCGTCAACAGTCTCACCGCGGTGATCTATTCCACCTGGATCAACCGCTCCAACTTCGGCGGCGCCGCGCAGCTGGCGGTGATGATCGTCCTCATCATCGGTCTCCTGATCCTGCTCGAGCAGTGGGCCCGCCGCGATCGCGTCTACGCGCTGCACCGCGATAGCCGCGTCGCCCCGCCGCGCGAACAACTGGTCGGCACCGAGCGGTGGATCGCCATCGGCTTCTGCACCATCCTGCTGCTACTCGGCTTCGGCGTGCCGGTCGGCGAACTGCTGGTGCTCGCCCTGCGCAATCTCGGCCCCGATGCCCTCGGCCTCACCTTCAGCGCCGGCCTCACCACGGTGACGCTAGCGGCGCTTGGCGCCTTCATTACCGTCGTGATCGGCCTCGCGGCGGCCCGCATCGGAAAATCGCGGTCCGCCCACGGCATCATCCGTGTCGCCACCCTCGGCTACGCCATCCCCGGCACCGTGCTGGCATTGGGCCTGCTGCAACCCCTCGGCCAGGCCGACCTGTGGTTCAACCGCCTGACCATGGCGCTCGCCGACTGGCGGCCCGGGCTGATCCTTTCCGGCTCCATCGCCGCGCTGCTCTATGTCTATGCCATCCGCTTTCTTGCCGTGTCGCACTCCACCATCGATGCCGCGATGAAGAAGCGCGGCGAGACCATGCTCGATGCCGGCCGGGTACTCGGCGTCACCGGCTGGCGACTGTTGTTGCGCATCGATCTGCCGAGCCTGTCGCCGGCTCTGCTGACCGCCGCGACGCTGGTCTTCGTCGAGATCGTCAAGGAACTGCCGGCGACCCTGTTGCTGCGCCCGCTCGGTGTCGAAACACTGGCGACCGTGGTCTATGCCCGCGCCAATGTCAGCCTCTTCACCGAAGCGGCGCTGCCGGCGCTGACGATCGTCTTGGTCGGTCTGGTGCCGGTGATCCTTTCCACCCGATTCAGCGATCGGCGCTGACGCTCTACATTGGAAATTAAC
>JBKJMF010000224.1:0-4960 GCA_046596525.1 Devosia sp.
CGTTCCGGCGGCTGATCCGCGACTACTTCCGCATCCGCGAAAGCTATTACGACGCGATCAAGACCGGCTCTACCTACCAGATCGAAACCGTCGCCATGGCGCGCCGCGGGCTGCACAACGATGCGGCGGAGCTGCTGCGCACGCGGCTCGACAACAAGCTGGAAATGGACCTCAACACGGCGCGGCGGCTGTTCACGCTGATCTGCGCGGTGCAGCCGTTCGCCAGCCGGATCGACGAGCGCGAGTCGACTTTGCCGACGGTGTTGTTCGTCTGCTCGATGAACTCGGTGCGCTCGCCGATCGCCGCGGCGCTGGCGCGGCGGTTCTTTCCCGGGCGGTTGATCGTCCGCTCGGCGGGGGTGCGCTCGGGCAAGGCGGACGGGTTCGTCCACGAGGTGATGGAAGAGATCGGCGTCGACATGAGCGTCCACACCCCGCACACCATGGACGAACTGGTGGCCAACCATTTCGACCTGGTGATCACGCTCTCCAACGACGCGCCGGAGGCGGTGGAACGGCGCGGACTGGAGACGGGGGCGATCGAGCATTGGCCGATGCCGGACCCGACGGAAACCGAGGGCAACCGCGAGGCGGTGCTGAGTGCGTACCGGACGCTCAGGGATACGCTGCAGCAGCGGGTACGGGAGCGGCTGGAGAAGCTGGTGGCGGCGCCGACCAAGGTGGCTTGAGGGCGAGAAAAACAGGGGCGCGTAGTTGATGCAGACGGGCCCCTCCCATCCTCCCCCATTATGGGGGAGGTGCCGCATCGAGTATCAGGCAACGATCGAGCCGCAGCCTGACTCTTCACCTCCCCCTTCATGGGGGAGGCCGGGAGGGGGCCGTCTCTATCAGTCGGGGCAAATCCGCCCACTTTGCAAATGTTCACGGGCTCCACCATATGTGTGCGAACCCGCTCAGGCGGGTGGTTCACAAACCGGGTGACATCCAGTATAGCTGGCGCCCAAATCAAGCCCCCGACATTGCCAGTAACGCGTTTCGTGGGCCGTCTCAGGAGAGAGAATGGCTAAGGAAGAAATGCTCGAGTTTCCGGGCGTGATCTTGGAATTGCTCCCCAACGCGACCTTTCGGGTCAAGCTGGAGAACGAGCACGAGATCATCGCCCACACAGCGGGCCGGCTGCGCAAGAACCGCATCCGTGTGCTGGCGGGCGACAAGGTGCTGGTCGAAATGACGCCCTACGACCTGACCAAGGGCCGGATCAACTACCGCTTCAGGTAACCCGGCAGCGCGGCGGCATGGCCCGACGCGCGCCTTGATGGAGACAGTATGGCTAAGGAAGAAGTGCTCGAATTCCCGGGGGTGGTGGTCGAACTGCTGCCCAACGCGACGTTTCGGGTAAAACTCGAGAACGAGCACGAGATTATCGCCCATACTGCCGGCCGCATGCGCAAGAATCGCATCAGGGTGCTGGCGGGCGACAAGGTGCTGTGCGAAATGACACCTTATGATCTGACCAAGGGCCGGATCACCTACCGCTTCAAATAGGGCACTCCATGGCCAGCCGTCCCGAGCTCATTCTGGCGTCCGCCTCACCGCGACGACTGGCGCTGCTGAACCAGATCGGCATCGAGCCGGAACACCTGGTGCCGGCGCATATCGACGAGACGCCCGAAAAGGGCGAACTGCCGCGCAAGCTCGCGCAGCGCCTCGCCGACCAGAAGGCGATCACCGCACAGCACAAGGCCAAGTCGACCGGTATCGCCGGCAACGCGCTGGTACTGGCTGCGGATACCGTGGTGGCCGTGGGCCGCCGGATCCTGCCCAAGGCCGAGACGATGGAGGAGGCCTCCGAGTGCCTGCGCGTGCTTTCGGGCCGCTCGCACCGGGTGTTCACCGCCGTCACCATGCTGACGCCGTCGGGTCAGATGCGCAAACGCCTGGTCGAGACCCGCATCCGGTTCAAGCGGCTATCGGCACGCGAGATCGAAAGCTACCTCGCCAGCGCCGAGTGGCGCGACAAGGCCGGCGGCTACGCCATCCAGGGCATTGCCGGGGCGTTCGTCCTGAAGCTGCAGGGTTCGTATTCGGCCGTGGTCGGGCTGCCGCTCAACGAGACGGTGGGGCTGCTGGCCAGTGAGGGCTATCCGGTGCACTTCAACTGGCTCAACCAGTCGAGCCTTACGGCTGTCTGAAGGTCCTCAGTGGTCGCGCTTCCGAACCGGAAAACCGCTTCGCACTTTCCTGGAAACGCTCCGATGTCCGCGGAAATCATCAAACTCAAGCCGACGCGGCCCTGCCCGATCTGTGGCAAGCCGTCGAGCCAGCAGTTCCATCCGTTTTGTTCGGGGCGGTGTTCGGACATCGACCTCAATCGCTGGCTCAGCGGGAGCTATGTGATCCCGGCGGAGCCGGTTGAGGTGGATGAAGAGGACGGGGTGGTGACGCGGGATGATGGGGATGAGGAGGAGTAGGCTCCCTCTTACTTCACTTCTGCAAAGCGCCCCCCTCTCTTGCAAAATCTAAGGCTTGGCGAAGGGCCAAACCTAAGATTTTGCTTCTCCCCCGCCAAGGGGGAGATGATCGGTGACCTCCAAGCGCATCAGAATATCAGTCGGGCATCTCCCCTTGGCGGGGGAGAAAGCGATTTCTTGGGCTTAGCCCTTCGCTAAGTCCTAGAAATCGCAAGAGAGGGGGTCAGCGGTCTCTGGTCTCGAGCACGATACGTAGCTTCTCGAAAACGCCGTCGGGGTTCTGCAGTACGTCGTTGTTCCAGATGCGGAGCGTGCGGAAACCGGCTTCGCGGAAATGTTCATCGCGGAGCAAATCGGCCGCTGAGCCGGAGTGTTGGCCGCCGTCCAACTCGATGATCAGCTTGGCGTCAAAGCACACGAAATCGAGAATGTAGCCATCGAGGGGGACCTGGCGTTTGAACTTCAAGCCATCGAGCTGGCCGGCTCGGAGGAGCGACCAGAGTTTGCGCTCGGCGTCGGTGCTGTTGGTGCGGAGGGGATTTGGCGAAGGTGCGGCGGGACGGGGTGATCGGTTGGCGCATGCTGATAGATCGCGACCCCCTCTCTTGCAAAATCTAAGGCTTGGCGAAGGGCCAAACCTAAGATTTTGCTTTCTCCCCCGCCAAGGGGGAGATGACGACTGATGGCCCGGTGCTGCCCCTACGGCATCAGTTGCCCGCCGTTTACGTCGATGATCTGCCCCGTGATGTAGCCGGACATCGAATCCGAGGCCAAGAACACATACGCGCCGACGCAATCCTCTGCCGTGCCGAGGCGCTGCATCGGGATCTGGGCGGCGGCGCTGTCTTTCACCGATTGCGGGGTCTTGTTGTGGAACGGGGTGATGATGAAGCCCGGGGCGACGACGTTGACGCGGATGTGGTCGGGGGCGAACTCGCGGGCGGCGTTGCGGGTGATCGAGTGCACCGCGGCTTTGGCGGAGGCGTAGACGGCTGAGCCGCCGAAGCCGCCGAAACGGCCGGCCACCGAGCCGGTGTTGATGATCGAGCCGCCACCGGCGGCCTTGAGGTGCGGATAAGCCGCCTTGGTGACTGATAGCACCGAGCGGACGTTGAGGTTGTAGACATTGTCGTAGGCGGTGTCGTCGAAGGCGGCGTTGGTGACGCGGTCGAGGATGGCGCCGGCATTGTTGATCAGGATATCGAGCCCGCCGAGGCCGGCCACCGCGTCGGCGACGATCTGTGCGGCAGAGGCGGAGTTGCTGACATCGCCCAACACCACCAGCGCCTTGCCACCAGCGGCGCGGATTTCGGCGGCTACGGCTTCGGCTGCCTCGGCGTTCTTGTTGCCGTGTACGGCGACCGAAGCGCCGAGGTGCGCAAGCTCCCTCGCTACGGCCGCGCCGATGCCGGTGGACGACCCGGTGACCAGGGCGCGCTTGCCCTTGATATCCTCAAGCATTTTGGCTCCTCGAACTTCAATCGGCGGCAGACTAGCCGGGCGAACCCGGGCAGGCCATCCCAATGGCGTGGGAAAGCCGCAAGCGTGAACGTTTCGTGACAGCGATGCTGCTGTATCCGGCGCGCTGCCGGCAGGGTCGCCGGCGACGTTGACGATTAGTGGCACCACGACCACCGGGTTCACGGCGCCGAGCTGGAATCAGGCGTTGATCGACTCGGGCTATCCGAACCTCAAGGCGACGCCGTCGAGCATCGCGATCTCGCCCGAGCAGGCAGCGGCCATCGCCCAGGCGCAGGCCGACAAGAAGCCGGCCGACGCGATTGCGGCGCTCAATGCGGCGCGGATCGCAGCGGATCCGGCGGCCAAGAAGCTGGCCACGGTGACTGCCGTGCCGGCGGTGGACGCGGCGGCAACCTCGGTGGACGTCGTCGAGTACGCAGCGGTGCCGGCGGATACGTCGCGCATCAACTGGTTCGCGGCGATCGGGGTGCTGTGGATCATGGTGATCTTCGTGACCATGGTGTACGGGCCGATCGCGGCATACTTGGTGGAGCTGTTCCCGACACGGATCCGCTACACCTCGATGTCGCTGCCCTATCACATCGGCAATGGCTGGTTCGGCGGGCTGTTGCCGCTGGTGGCCACGGCAATGGTCGCGGCGGCGGGCAACATCTACTTCGGCCTGTGGTTCCCGGTGGCGATCGCCTTGATGACGGTGGGGATCGGTGGGATTTCCTCCGCGACACCAAGGGAAAAGACCTCGTCGAGTAGCGGCGAGGCCAATCCGGAAGGGCCCGGCGCGGGCCCTTCCACAAGCTGTCGCGCAAGCGGCAAAACCCGCTTGCGCGCCCCGGCAATGCCCCCTATAAACCGCCCGACTTAGCGCGCCCTCGGGCGCCACGGTTGCCCGGGTAGCTCAGTTGGTAGAGCAGCGGATTGAAAATCCGCGTGTCACTGGTTCGATTCCGGTCCCGGGCACCATTTTCTCATGTAATATCAAAGCCCTACGCCTTCCCAGGCGTTGCTGCAGCGTCCCGTGTCGTGCCCGGCCTCGGATGCCCTGCGAG
>JBKJMF010000314.1:0-3875 GCA_046596525.1 Devosia sp.
TTCGCGGCGGATCTCATTGTTGAAGAGCCGGCGCGAAGGACGTGCCGGTCATCAGTACGGCAGCAGCGACTGCAGTAATTGCGAGTTTCATCTTGGACTCTACAAAGCAAATTCTTCAGTAAATGCCCACGTTTTGCCACGAGTCCAGAGTCTTGCCACAATGTGACCCCCAAATCTCCGCGTTGTGTGGCGCTACTGCAACTGTCTAGACTCACCGTGACTCTCACTACTAGGCAAGAACTGCCGACTAGATCGTACGTAATTGCCGAAATTGTGATCACGGACTCGTGAAGACTGTCGTGTGATCACGGACCGCAGAATCTTGCTGCTGACTCAAAGCGTTGTCTTAGGTCGAATTCGCCCGCGTGAGGACGGCGGACCCCTTTCCCGGCATGCCTGTCTCGACCCTTTGGTGGGTAGGAGTCCGCCGCCACATCGTGTAGACGGCTAGCGGTCTCGTGATGCGGTCGTGGCGGTGGCTATGAAGCTTCAAAATCGGCGGGTGCTGCTGGTCATTGGCGGGGGGATTGCCGCCTACAAGGCGCTGGAGGTGATCCGGCGGTTGCGCGATGAGGGCGCCGGGGTGCGCTGCGTGATGACGGCGGCGGCGAGCGAGTTCGTGACGCCGCTTTCGGTGGGGACATTGAGCGCCGACCGGGTGTTTTCCAATCTGTTCGACCGCAACGACGAGCACGATGTCGGACATATCCGGCTGTCGCGCGAGGCTGACTTGATCGTGGTGGCGCCGGCGACGGCGGACCTGATGGCGAAGCTGGCGACGGGCGCGGTGAACGACCTCGCGAGCGCGGTGCTGCTGGCGTCCGACAAGCCGATATTGATGGCGCCGGCGATGAACCCGCGGATGTGGGCGCATCCGGCGACGCGGCGCAACCGGGAGACCCTGCTCGGCGACGGCGTGCAGTTCGTCGGGCCGAATGCCGGGGCGATGGCCGAGGCGGGCGAAGTTGGCGAGGGCCGGATGGCGGAGCCGGCGGAGATCGTGGCGGCAGTCGTGGCTCGGCTTGGGACGGCAGCGGGGCCGCTCGTGGGGCGGAAGTTCATCGTGACCTCGGGGCCGACGCATGAGCCGATCGATCCGGTGCGCTACATTGCCAACCGCTCGTCGGGGAAGCAGGGGCATGCGATTGCGACGGCGCTGGCGAGGCTAGGGGCAGAGGTACGGCTGGTTACCGGGCCGGTGGCACTGGCAGATCCGGTGGGGGTGAACACCACCCATGTCGAGACGGCGCGCGAGATGCTGGCGGCGGTGGAGAGCGCCCTGCCCGCGGATGGCGCGGTGTTCGTCGCCGCGGTGGCGGATTGGCGGGTCGACCGGGTGGCGGCGGACAAGATCAAGAAGCGGCCGGGCGAGGCTGAGCCGCCGAGCCTCAGCATGGTGGAGAACCCGGACATTCTGGCGACGGTTGGGCACCACGCGCAGCGGCCGGCGATCGTGGTGGGGTTTGCCGCCGAAACGCAGGATGTGGTGGCGAACGGGCAGGCCAAGCTCCTGCGCAAGGGCGCCGATATCATCGTGGCCAATGACGTGTCGGCGGCGGGCGGCGTGATGGGCGGGGATCGCAACCGGGTGACGCTGCTGACGACGGAGGGGGCCGAGGCGTGGCCCGAGCTCGACAAGCAGCAGGTGGCGGAGCGGCTGACGCAGGTAATCGCCGAGCGTCTCACCGGGCAGCCCACGGGGCAGCTGAAAGGCGCATGACGGAGTTCTCGCCCTACCACCATTTCAGCAAGGCCGAATGGGTGGCGCTGCGCGACGGCGAGCCGATGACGCTCAGCGCCGAGGATGTGCTGCGGCTGCGGGCGCTGTCCGACCCGATCTCGCTTCTCGAGGCCGAGCAGGTCTACCTGCCGCTGACTCGGTTGCTGTCGCTCTATGTCGAGGCGATCCAGGGGTTGCATCGGGTGTCGGGGCGCTTCCTCGATACCGAGGAACACAAGGTGCCGTTCGTCATCGGAGTCGCCGGGTCGGTGGCGGTGGGCAAATCGACCACGGCGCGCATCCTCAGGGCGCTGCTGCAGCGCTGGCCGTCCAGCCCGAAGGTGGACCTAGTGACCACCGACGGGTTCCTCTTGCCCAACGCGGTGCTCAACGAGCGCGGGCTGATGCGGCGCAAGGGGTTTCCCGAAAGCTTCGACCGGGGGCGGCTGGTGGCGTTTCTCGCGGCGGTCAAATCGGGGACGCCGGCGCTCGAGGTGCCGGTCTACTCGCACCTCGTCTATGACGTGGTGCCGGGCGGGCATGTGGTGGTCGACCAGCCCGACATCCTGATCGTCGAGGGGCTCAACATCCTGCAGCCGGGGGCGCCGGGGAAGGCCGGGGCGCCGATCCTCTATGCCTCAGACTTCCTCGATTTCTCGGTCTATATCGACGCCGATCCGGAGGACCTCGAGGGCTGGTACATGGATCGGTTCTTCCGGCTGCGCGAGACCGCGTTCAAGAACCCGGACTCGTTCTTCAAGCGCTATGCCGACATGAGCAAGGACGAGGCGGGGCAGTTCGGGCTGGACAACTGGCGCTCGATCAACCTGCCGAACCTGATGGACAACATTGCCCCGACCCGGTCGCGGGCCGACCTGATCCTCAAGAAGGGCGGCGACCATCTGGTGGCGGAAGTGCTGTTGCGGCTGGTTTAGAAAATGGGCCTTCTTGGCGCGGGCGCGGCGGGCTAGGCTCCCTGGGCCAACCTTGGGGTGGATCATGGCCAGTCTGCTGACACTTACCTATTCCTCGCCGACGCTCGACGTTGCCCGTGGCGAGGAGCTCGTTACCCAGGGCACGCCCGGGCGCGATCTCTATGTGCTGGAAAGCGGCAAGTTCACCGTCGAGCGCGACGGCGTGACTATCGCGACGATCGAGCGTTCGGACTCGATGATCGGCGAGATGTCGGTGCTGCTTGCGCGGCCGCACAGCGCTACGGTGCGGGCCGAGCGCGACAGCAAGGTGCGGGTGATCCGGGACGCTATGCGTATCCTAGAGAAGCATCCGGAACTGGCGCTGCGGATCGCCCAGCTGCAGAGCCAGCGGCTCGATGCGACGTCGGCGCTGCTGGTGGAACTCAACCACGAGACGGTCGACAAGCCGAGCGAGCGGAGCCTGATCGGGCGGATTTTCTCGACCCTGATGGCCCCGGGCCGAGATGGGGAACCCGGCTAGCGCAAAGCCGCCAGCCGCGATCGATCAGATCGCGACCAGGCCTTCGCGCAGGATGATCGAGACGGCGTCGGCACGGTTGCGGGCGCCGAGCTTTTCGAGGATCGCGGTGACGTGGAACTTGGCGGTGTGGACCGAGATGTCCAGCGCGCGGGCGATCACCTTGTTGGAGGCACCATCGACCAGGAGTTCGGCGACCTGACGCTCGCGCGCGCTGAGGCGCGGCAGGAGCGAGCCGGGGAGGCGCTGGCTGTGGTCGCGCTCGACGGTTTCGCGTTCGAGCGCATAGCCGGCGCCGATCAGCGTCGCGGCGGCGAGGATCAGGCCGGGATCGAGGCTGTCGATGGCGTTGCGGCGGGCTTCGTCGGCACCGACGCGCAGCACGCGATGCGCACCCGTGACGCCGCCGAGCGAGGCGGGACGATCGGTGATGGTGACGGCCGCTTCTTCAGCGTCCGCTTCGTAAAGATCGTGACGGCCGGCGATCAGGGTGCGGAGCACCTGTTCGAGGGCCGGATCGGTGAGATCGAAGGCGACGCCAAGGACCAGGCCGCCGAGGACGGACTGGGCGACCGCACGGTCAGTTCCGAGGCCGTTCGCCGATAGTGATCTCGAGTTCCAATGCACTGCCACCGCGTAGCACTCCCAAGCCGATATTCGTTCCTACGGTGCCGGTGCTCAAACGTTCGGCGACGTCGCCGAC
>JBKJMF010000361.1:0-7431 GCA_046596525.1 Devosia sp.
GCGCCTGCACAAAGAGCTGAAGGCGACGATGATCTACGTCACCCACGACCAGGTAGAGGCGATGACGCTGGCCGACAAGATCGTCGTGCTGCGCGAGGGCGAAGTGGCCCAGGTCGGCGCCCCGCTCCAGCTCTATGACAACCCGGACAACCTGTTCGTCGCCGGCTTCATCGGCTCGCCCAAGATGAACTTCATGGCGGCCGAGGTGGTCGATCGCGATAGCGGCAAGCTCGTCGTCGCGCTGACCAATCACGGTGGTACGAAGGTCGTGTTGCCGATCGCGGATTCGAGCGCCAACAAGGGCAATAAGGTCACCTTGGGGGTCAGGCCGGAGCATTTTTCAGATGCCGGCCAGGGCGACAGCGACATCACCGTCGGCATCGACGTTGCCGAGCATCTCGGCCAGACCAGCTACCTCTATGCCCGGGCCCCGGGCGGCGAGCAGCTCATCATCGAGCGCGAGGAATCGCGCAACCATGGCACGCTCGACAACCTCACCGTCGGCATCAGCGCCAAGCATGCCTTCCTGTTCGACGCAGCCGGCAAGCGGCTGAGGTAACAGCATTTTCCAACCCAGGCCTCCGCACGGCGCGGGGCCGTTCTTCCGATTTCGAAGAGGACTTCCAAATGACCGCCACTGCCCCAATCCGCTGGGGGATCATCGGCCCGGGCGCTATCGCCAAGGATTTTACCCGCGGCCTGAAGGACTCCCGCCTCGGCAAGCTCGAAGCCATCGCCACCCGCAACCCGAACAAGCCGGGCCTCGCCGAGGACTTCCCGGGCGCCCGGGTCATCGAAGGCTATGACGCACTGCTCCGTGATCCCAATGTCGACGCAGTCTACATCGCCATCCCCCACACCGGCCACGCCGAATGGGCGATCAAGGCCGCCGAGGCCGGCAAGCACGTGCTGGTCGAAAAGCCGATGGCGCTTTCTGCCTTCGAAGTCGATGCGGTGATCCACGCCCACCAGAAGGCCGGCACCTTCGTCGCCGAAGCCTTTATGTACCGGCTCCACCCGCAGACCCAGAAGCTGTGGGACCTGGTGAACTCCGGCGCCATCGGCGAAGTGCGCGCCATCAAGTCGAGCTTCGGCTTCCAGATGGGCAAGTTCATCCCCGAGCACCGGATCTTTGCCTCGGAACTGGCCGGCGGCGGCATCCTCGATGTCGGCGGCTACCCGGTCTCGATGTCGCGCTTCATTGCCGGCGCCTCGGTGGGCAAGCCCTTCCTCGATCCGGTGAAAGTGTCGGGCATGGCCCGGCTCAACGCCGAAGGCACCGACGACTGGGCCGCGGCCCTGCTGCAGTTCGAAAACGGCATCATCGCCGAAGTCAGCTGCTCGGTATTCGTCAACCAGGACAACATGCTGCGCATCCTCGGCTCGACCGGCCGCATCGAGGTGCCCAACTTCTGGTTCGCCGATGGCGGCCGCGAAGGCGGCGACGGCAAGATCGACATCGTCCGCAACGACGGCAGCCGCGAGACGGTCAGCGTCGGCAAGCAGAAGCACCTGTTCTCGTTCGAGGCCGATGCCGCCGCCGAAGCCATCCTCGCCGGCCGCCAGCAGCTCGCGGCCCCGGGCATGACCTGGGCCGACAGCCTCGGTCAGGCTCGTGCGCTCGACAAGTGGCGGGCCGACGCCGGCATCGAGTTCGTTGTCGAGAAGTCGCACAAACGCGTCCACACGCTGAGCGGCCGTCCGCTGAAGTCCGGCGGCACTGTGATCCCGAAGCGGAACATCCCAGGCGTGGTTAAGGAGGCTTCGGCCGCCGCTCTCGGCTTTGAGGATTTCCGCACCTTCTCGTCGGGCGCCATCCTGCTCGACGCCTACTTCGAAAAGGGCGGCAACCTGTTCGACACCGCCTTCATCTATGCCGGCGGCTATACCGAGAAGCTGTTCGGCGAGTGGCAGAAGAGCCGCGGCACGCGTGAGCAGTCGGTGGTGATCGGCAAGGGCGCCCATAGCCCGCTGGTCTACCCAGACGTGATTTCGAAGCAACTTACCCAGTCGCTTGATCGGCTGCAGACCGACTATGTCGATGTGTATTTCATGCACCGCGACAACCTCGACGTACCGGTCGGCGAGTTCGTCGACGCCATGAATGCCGAGGTGAAGAAGGGCCGCATTCGCGGGCCGTTCGGTGGTTCGAACTGGACCAAGGAGCGGTTCGACGAGGCTATCGCCTATGCCGACAAGACCGGCAAGCAGCGGCCGGGAGCGCTCTCCAACAACTTCGCGCTGGCCGAAATGCTCGACCCGATCTGGGCCGGCTGCGTCACCGCCTCGACGCCGGCATGGAAGACCTGGCTGAAGCAGCGCCAGGTCCCCAACTTCTCCTGGTCGAGCCAGGCCCGCGGCTTCTTCACCGACCGTGCCGGCCGCGACAAGCGCGACAACGAGGAGATGGTCCGCGTCTGGTACAACGAGCAGAACTTCGTGCGCCGCGACCGGGCGATCGAACTGGCTCAGAAGTTCGGCAAGAGCCCGATCCACGTGGCGCTCGCCTATGTGCTGGCGCAGGACTTCCCGTCCATCCCGCTGATCGGCCCGCGTACCCTAAATGAGCTCGACGACAGCATGAACGCCTTCGACATCAAGCTGATGCCCGAACAGGTCGTCTGGCTCGAGGGCTGATTGCACCGCCAAAAATCGAAACCGCCGGCCTCGCGCCGGCGGTTTTCTTTTGTCGTGATTGGGTGGCAAGCTGCTTCCTCCCATAGAGGAGGAAGTCATGGCTGAGCAAACTGCGCCGATGCTTCAAGGCCTTGCGCCCTACATCAACCCGTCCGATGCCGCCGCTGCCGCCGAGTTCTACAAGACGGCCTTCGCCGCCACCGACGTGGTGCCCATGCTCGCCGACGACGGCAAGCGCTACATGCACTGCTCCATGACCATCAACGGCAGCCAGCTCTACATGAGCGACTCGTTCCCCGAGTACGGCGTCCCGTTCATGCCGCCACAGGGCTTCAACCTGAACCTCAACGTCGACGACGCCCAGTTCTGGTGGGATCGCGCCATCGGTGCCGGCTGCGTCGTCACCATGCCGCTCGAAAAGCAGTTCTGGGGCGACATCTACGGCCAGCTCAAGGACCCATACGGCATCACCTGGGCCATCGGCTCGACGCCCAAGGCGTGATCGCCGACTAACAGACGGCCCCTCCCGGCCACCCCCATGAAGGGGTGAAGAAGAGCCGGTCCGCTTGCCGAACTCGCGCCACAAGCTGGCTGCGGCGCCCTCCTTCATGGGCAGAGCGATCATGCTGCCGCGCGAATACCTGCTCCCCCCTCTCCTGTCTCCCCCTCTCCTGTCTCCCCCTCTCCTTCCCCCTACCCCCCTTTCTCCCCGCCCTTCTCCTTTCCCTTTCCCCAAAAACGCCCTCCAGATTCCAGCACCCTTATAAGACACATCTTGTACATATGTCTTATAAGTGCGGCCGGAGGGGAACGAGTACTCGCAGGCGATAGCCCTACCTTCTGGGGAGGATGGGAGGGGCCGTCTGTAGCTGCTATGCCTTCGGGAAGCGCGGCTCCCACCACGCTTTCCAGCGCTGATCGAGTGCCGCGAACGCCTCATCCGACAGCCCGAAAGTGGTGAGCACTGCGGTGCCGCCGCCATGGGGGCCGCCGTTCGGCGCGGGTTGGTCGGTGATCACCATCAGGCCATCGCCCCAATCGGCGACGGTCATCCCGACTTGGTGCTTCGAGTGGTGCCAGGCGGTGCCGCTCACCCGCTCGCCGAGCGGCAGCCCGAAGGCAACTGCACTGCCTGCCAGTGCCGTTGCCAGCTTGCCAAGGCCCAGTGCTGCGATCGGCAACGGGCTCGGTGCGCGCGGCTTGCCGGATAGGAACAGCGTCCGCCGCTTCGCGCCCGGATGCCGCTCGAGGTAGTGCCGCAGTTGGTGGAAGAAGGTGGTCCAGCCTTCCCATGTATCCTCGTAGATCGCGTTCCAATCTCCCGTCACCGCGCTGCTGCGCACCACGCGAAGGACGGTGCCGCCGGGCGTCGCCGTGAGCTCGATCCGGTCGGCACTGCCTTCATACTCCCCGAACGCAACCACCCCGTTGGCCTCGTCCGCCTCGGCGTGGTCGAAGAAGATGAATTGGATCTCGTCCCGAAGTGTATCGCTGTCCCAGCCGAACCAGTTGAGCATCTGGTTGGGATCGCGAAGCGCGTCCCACACAGTCTCGAGCGGCGCCGCGATGCTCATCTCGACGATGACCTTGTCCTGCTTCTCAGCCATCTCCAACCCCTCAATTGATCTTCGCGGTGGTC
Source organism: Devosia sp. (assembly GCA_046596525.1). GTDB lineage: Bacteria > Pseudomonadota > Alphaproteobacteria > Rhizobiales > Devosiaceae > Devosia_A. Next base: position 4,277 of record JBKJMF010000361.1, read on the forward strand.
CTTCCCTTGACCGCCGGATGCCCGCCGATCAGCAGCCGATAGCGCCGCCCCTCGCCTTTCGGCGCAAACTCCTCGGCCAGCGACGCCACCACAGCAGCCAGCCGTTCGGTAAATGCCTCGATATCCCGCGGAGCGCCGAACCCGATGTCGGCCTCGATGGTGAAGGTCAGCAGCCGCGTACCCTCGGCGCTCGCCGCCGCCTGCATCCGCGTCACCTCGCGCACCGTCTCGGCCGACCGCGCCACCAGATGCTCGGCGGCAAAGCGATCCTGCTTTTCGGCGCCAGTCGGTGGTGCCCCGAAGATCAACGGATCGACCACGAACGCCCCCGCAACGAACAACCGTTCGGTGAACCCGCGCCGCTGCCGCTCTCCTGCCGGCGTCACCAGCCCGGCCTTCTCCAGTGCATGCAGATGATAGCCAACTTTCTGTCGCGGCAACTCCAGCGCCGCCGCCAGCGTCGCCGCCGAACCCGGTTCGCGCAGCAGCGTCAGCATCCGAAGCCGCAGCCGCGTCAACCCCTGCCGGGCCTTCTCCACGTCGTCGATCAGCGACGTGCCGGTGTTGTCCATGCCCCTTGCTATAATAGACAAGATTTGTTGTCAAATATGCCGCTTCGCAACAATCCGTCAGCACGCGGTTGACGCACCCTAGCGACGCATGTTGCCTTGACCTCTGGATCCCGTCGGCAGAACGGGGCCGAGCAGGAAACCGAAGGACGGGGGGAACAGCCGCCAATGGCGCTGGCTTTGCGCTTCACGCGCATCATCGACGAATTGAGCCGGCGCGTCGGCCTGATCGCCATCTGGCTGGTGCTATTCTCGGCGCTGGTGTCGGCATTCAACGCCATCTTCCGCTACTCGATCAGCGGCATGATCGGGCTGGAGCGCAGCTATGGCGGCGGCATATTCGGCGGCATGGTGTCGTTCTACACCCAGTACTCGAACGTCCTCAGCGAGTCCGTCTGGTACATGTTCGGCGGCATGGTGATGCTGGGCGGCGCCTGGACGCTGAAGCTCAACGAGCACGTCCGCGTCGATCTGCTCTACGGCGCCGTCAGCGAGCGGGCCCGCACCTGGATCGACCTCCTCGGCGGGCTGTTCTTCCTCATGCCGCTCTGCATCCTCCTCATCTACTTCACCTGGCCCTGGTTCATGCAGGCCTGGACGCAGAACATCATGTCCAACGCCGCCGGCGGCCTGCCGCGCTGGCCGGTTCGCCTGATGCTGCCCCTGGGGTTCTTCGTGCTGATGCTGCAGGGCATCGCCGAGATCATCAAATGCGTCGCCGCGCTCACCACGAACTACGTCCGTGAGTTCGCCTACGAAAAGCCGCTGCAATGATCGACCTGATCCGCGAAAACATGGCGCCGATCATGTTCGGCGGGCTGATGCTGTTTCTCGTCATCGGCTACCCGGCCGCCTTCTCGCTGGCCGCCATCGGCCTGTTCTCGGGCCTCGCCGCCATTGAACTCGGCCTGATCGACCCGAGCTTCCTCGGCAACCTCACCTACCAGCTCTACGGCGTGCTCAGTAACGAGCTGCTGCTCGCCATCCCGTTCTTCACCTTCATGGGGGTGATCCTTGAAAAGAGCGGCCTCGCAGAGGACCTGCTGGAGGGCTTCGGCCAGCTGTTCGGCGGCATCCGCGGTGGGCTGAGCTATGCGGTGATCATCGTCGGCGCCATCCTCGGCGCCATCACCGGCACCGTCGCCGCCTCGGTCATCGCCATGGGCCTGATCTCGCTGCCGGTAATGATGCGCTACGGCTACAATGTGCGCCACGCCACCGGCGTCATCGCCGCCTCGGGCACCATCACCCAGTTGATCCCGCCGTCGCTGGTGCTGATCGTTCTCGCCGACCAGTTGCAGCGCTCGCCCGGGGAAATGTATATCGGCGCCACCGGCGCTTCGATCGTCCAGGTCCTGCTGTTTATGGGCTGGGTGTTCATCCTTTCGATCATCCGCCCGCAGGAGGTCCCTGCCCTGCCGCCCGAAGCGCGCACCCTGCGCGGCTGGGCGCTGGCCGCCAAGGTGTTGCGCGGCATGGTGCCGAGCCTGGCGCTGATCTTCATCGTGCTAGGCACAATCGTCCTTGGCCTTGTCACCCCTACCGAGGCTGGCGCCATGGGCGTTGTCGGTTCTATCTTCCTCGCCTGGTTCAATGGCCGGCTGAGCTGGGCCCTGATGTGGGCCGGCATGACCTCGACCATGCGGCTCACCGCCATGGTGGTGTTCATCCTGCTCGGCGCGCGCGTCTTCAGCCTCGTGTTCCAGGGCGTCGGTGGCGGCCACTGGATCGAGGACATGCTGTCCAACCTGCCGGGCGGCGTGGTCGGCTTCCTGATCTTCGTCAACATCTTCATCTTCGTTCTGGCGTTCTTCCTCGATTTCTTCGAGATCGCCTTCATCGTCATCCCGCTGCTCGCGCCGGTCGCCGAAGCCATGGGGATCAACCTCGTGTGGTTCGGCGTGATGATCTGCGCCAACATGCAGACCAGCTTCATGCACCCGCCCTTCGGCTTCGCGCTGTTCTACCTGCGCGGCATCGTCCCCCGCGAGAAGGTCAAGACGCGCGACATCTACCTCGGCGCCATCCCCTGGCTGGTACTGCAGCTGATCCTCGTCGGCATCCTCATCGCCTTCCCGGAACTGGTGACGTTCTTCCTCGATAAGCAGACGGTGGTCGATCTCAACACGGTCGAGATCGTGCTGCCGACGCAGCAGTCGCCGACGGCGACACCGCCGACCTTCGAGACACCGCCGCCGCCGAACTTCGGTGCTCCAGCCCCGACGTACGAAACGCCACCACCACCGAGCTTCAACTGAACTAGCAGTCGGGACTCCTCTCCCGTTTACGGGGGAGGGGGACCACGCGTAGCGTGGTGGAGGGGGGAGCCCCAAGCACGGAGTTGACCCCTGCGATCACCAGACTTCATTCGTGACCGAGCCAAGGCTCTTCGGCGCTCGATGACCCGGCCTGAGCGAACGCTGTGGGCATTGCTACGACGCAACCAGCTCGGGCTGCACTTCCGGCGGCAGCATCCGACAGGTCCATTCGTACTCGACTTCTACTGCGCGGCGGCAAAGCTCTGTATCGAGGTCGACGGTCCCGTACATGCTGATCGCGCCGAGCATGATCAGCGAAGAACCGCTT
>JBKJMF010000571.1:0-6934 GCA_046596525.1 Devosia sp.
AGCTCCATCACCAACGCGGAAGGCTTGGGTTCAAATGCGGCCTGCTGGTCGCGGCCCTCGGCCACTATCTTTGCGATATTCTCCAGGTCGACGCCGCACCGCCACGCCCATTCGAGACGGGCAAGCGTCCGCTCGTAGGCCTCGTCGCGATCGACGGGCTCCAGCGCATCGATCTGGGCCATGATGCGGTTGTGCTGCTGGTTGGCCCACTGCGTGATCCGGTCAACGATCAGCCCGTTGAGGTTGAGGGCCCACTGCAACCCACCGGCGCCGACCTTTTTGGTGAACACCCCAGCCTCGCTGAATTCCTCGCTCGCGTTCGCGTATTCCTTGACGTGCAGTGCCAGCGCCGAGAGGCGGCCCATAGGTGGACGGTGATGGTGAGGCCACTCGCGGACTAGCTTCGACCGCAACCGGTAGCAGGGAGTCCAGTGTGGCGCGAAGCGAGGCACCGCGTTATTCCCATTTCCCCGCCGCGCCAGAGGTTGAGCGAACGGATCAGGCGTCCTTGATCGCGCCGGGGCCGGGGATGGCGCCGTGGGGGACTTTGCCGAGGATGATCATGCCGAGGACTTCGTCCTTGGTGACGTCCTTGACGTGGGCGGTGCCGACGACGCGGCCGTTCTTCATCACCGCCAGGCGATCGGCCAGGTCGAACACGTCGTGGATGTCGTGGCTGATCAGGAAGATGCCGATGCCCTGGGCCTTGAGCTGCAGGATCAACTCGCCGACCTGCGCGGTTTCCTGCGGGCCGAGCGCTGCCGTCGGCTCGTCCATGATCAGGATGCGCGCATTGAAATGGATGGCGCGAGCGATGGCGACGGACTGGCGTTGGCCGCCCGACAGCGACTTCACCGGCTCCTTGAAGCGCCGGAAATTGGGATTGAGGCGGCCCATCACCTTGCGGCACTCGGCCTCCATGGCGATGTCGTCGAGAGTGCCCCAGCGAGTGCGCAGTTCGCGGCCGAGGTAGAGATTGGCCGCGGCGTCGACGTTATCGGCGAGCGCCAGCGTCTGGTAGATCGTCTCGATGCCAAATGCCTTGGCGTCGCGCGGGTTGCTGATCTCGGCTTCCTTGCCGTCGATCCGGATGCTGCCGGAATCGCGCTTGTAGGCGCCGGACAGCACCTTGATCAGCGTCGATTTGCCGGCGCCGTTGTGGCCGAGCAGCCCGACGACCTCGCCGGGATAAAGGTCGACCGATGCATGATCGACGGCCCGAATGCCGCCGAAGGCGATCGATACGTCCTCCATTTCGACCAGCGGTACGCCGCGGCTGTCAGCAGTGCTTGGGGTGGAGTCGATTGTCATGGCTACCTCCTACTTCACCCGCCGGCGGTATGCCTGGTCGACGAACACCGCCAGCACCAGGACGATGCCGACCACGATATTGGTATAGGCGGAATCGACGTTGAGCAGCGCCATGCCCGATTGCAGCGACTGCATCAGCAGCGCCCCGACGATGGCGCCGTAGATGGTGCCGATACCTCCCGCCAGCGACGTCCCGCCGATCACCGCGGCAGCGATGACATAGAGCTCGTTGAGCGTACCGAGCGCGGTGGTTGCGGCATCGAGGCGGGCCGAGGCGATGATCGCCGAGATGCCGACGAGCGCGCCCATCAGGGTGAACACCATGACGGTGAGCCGCTTGGTGTTGATGCCGGCGAGCTCCGCCGCCTCGGGGTTGCCGCCGGTCGCGAAGATGTAGCGGCCAAAGCGGGTGCGCCGGGCGACGAAGGTCATCACCAGCCCCACCGCCAGTGTGATCAGCACCGGTATCGGGTAGCCGGTCTGGAAGCTCAGGCCGTCGAGGCAGTTCACTACCTTGTCGCCTGCCATGCAGATGTCGAGGCCGGCCTTGTTCTCGACGCCCGGCGGGATCGGAATATTGTTCTCGACGGCGAAACGTTCGGCGACGCGTTGTGGCCAGAGGTAGGAGTTGACGATGGCCGTGGTGCCGAGCACCGCGGCGCAGCCGACGACAACGCTGAGGACCTCCGCCCAGATCGGCTTGGGGGCGAAGCTGAACTTGAGACGCCGGCGGCGGCCGCCGACGATGGCGACGCCGATCGCGACGCAGGCCGCCGCGGCCAGCACCCAGCTCCACATCGGTCCGATCGAGGCGAGAGGGCCGTTGCCGCCGATCAGCTTGAAGGTCTTGTCCATCGGCGCCACGGTAACGCCGCTGGCGATCAGGAAGGCCGCGCCGCTGAAGGCGATGAGGCCACCCAGCGTTACGATGAAGCTCGGGATCTGGCCGTAAGCGATCAGCACGCCGTTGAACGCCCCGACGGCTGCGCCCAGCGCGATGGCGAAGACCACCGCGATGATCCAGATCGCCGGGTGGCCGACGCCGAGCGTCGGTCCGAGTTCGAACACCTGCAGCACACCCGTCGCCACCGCCACTACGCTCAGCATCGAGCCGACCGACAGGTCGATCTGGCGCAAGACGATCACCAGCACCATGCCGGTGGTCATCACCGCGATGACCGAGGTCTGGACCAAGAGGATCCACAGGTTCCGCGAGGTGAGGAACGAGCCGCCGAACAGGCCGCCGCCACCGGGGCGCAGGATCGAGCTCATGACATCGAAGCCGACCCAGATTAGCAGCAGCGCCGCCAGCATGCCGAGCATGCGGGTATCGATCTCCGCCGCCCGGATGAGGCGCGTGAACAGGCCTTCATTGCTGCTCGCCGGACCGCCGGCACTCGATTGTTCAGCCATGCCCCACCCCAAATCGGCCGATCATTGTGGCCGCTATTTCCGGTGACGATCTCGCGTCATCGGGACGATTTCAACTCGGCGCCGGGCGCCAGAAGAAAGGCCGCGCCACCTGTGTTCGAGGCGGCGCGGCCAGCAATACGTCAGATCAGGTCAGACGACTTGCCGATCAGTTGCAGGCCGCAACCGAACCGGCGGTGACGCCGGCACAGGCCTGCTCCTTGGTGATGTGACCCGCGTCGATCGCCACCTGGATGTTGTCCTTGGTGATCGGCGTCGGGGCCAAGAGGATAGCGTTCATTTCAACGGCGTTCTTGCCGCCGTTGAACTTGGCGACGCCTTCGATCGAGGCGGGGTCGGCACCATCGGCCCAGGCGATAGCGGCCTTGGCCGCGACAGTCCCGAGATCGACGGAGTTCTTCCAGACCGACACCAGCTGCGTGCCAAGCGCCACGCGATTGATGGCGGCCAGATCGCCGTCCTGGCCGGTGACCGGAACGGAACCGGCAAGACCCTGCGCATCGAGGGCCGCCACGACGCCCGAAGCCATGCCGTCATTCTCGGACAGCACGGCGTCGACGCCGTTATTGGTCGAAGTCAGGCACTGCTCCATGTTCTTCTGGGCATTGTCCGGCTTCCAGCCATCGGTGAAGGTCTCGCAGACATTGGTGACCTTGCCGCCGGCCAGGGCATCCTTGAGGACTTCCTGCATCCCCTGGAACAGGAAGGTGGCGTTCGGATCGCCCTTGTCGCCCTTGATGAAGGCGTAACGGCCCTCGGGCTTAGCCTTCAGCATTTCCTGCGCCATGATGCGGCCGACGCCGACATTGTCGAAGGTGATGTAGAGGGCATTGGGATCTTCGAACTGCACGTCATAGGCGATCGACTTGATGCCGGCGTCGCTGATCTTCTGGATCGAAGGCAGGATCGCGTCGGAGTCGAAGGCGACCACGAGGATCACGTCCGGCTTCTGCGAGATCAGGCTCTCGATGTCGGCGGCCTGCTTCTGGGCCGAGCCCTGGGCATCGGTGGAGATGAAGGTATCGCCGGCCGCTTCGACGACGGCCTTGATCGCCGCCTCATCGGTCTTCCAGCGTTCCTCCTGGAAAGTCTTCCACGACACGGCAATCGTCTTGCCCGCGGCCATCACCGCGGTTGAAGAGGCGCTGATCAGAATGGCGCCAGCCAGCAGAGTCAAAATCTTGAATTTCATTTGCAAGGCCCTCCCAGACCCCCGCGGAACTTTATGACGCCGCCCTTGTGAGGCCGAGGCAAACCGTGCCGTCGTTCCGCAGCATGTGTGTCGATTTGCCCCAAGCGGGGTGCGCCGGAACGCTGCCGCAACTTGTCTGGCAAGTCAATCGACATGTCGTAGCGCGAGGATATTGATATGCTTTCAGGTCAAGACAGACTTTTGTCGAAGGCATTGACCATCGGGCTCATCGCAGGCGAAATAGCATTTACGGAAGATCGGCACGGCGGGGGAACACGCCGGCTTCGATCAGGGGGAAACGATGGGTGTTCGTAGTCGCATCGCCGCCTTTGGCGGGATGGTTGTGTTGTGCCTGCTGACCAGCCTTGGAGCACTGGCCGAGGACGCCCGTCCCGAGCCGGGAGTCATCCTCAGGGACTGGTACACCCTGATGAACGAACTTGTCCGGCATACAGCGACTTATTCGCCGCCGGTCGCCAGCCGTTCCTTCGGCTACCTGGGCATCACGGCCTTCGAGGCCGCGGTAGGGGGCTCCGACCAGCTGGTGTCGCTGGTAGGGCAGTTGCATGGGCTCGAGTCAGTCCCGCAGCGCGAGGCCGGCGCCACCTACGACGAGACCATCATCATTAGCGCGGCCATGTCTGACGCGATCGTTTTCTACTTCGGCAACACCGGACCCACCGGGTTGCGCTCGATCAACATCGCCCAGACCAAGTGGCGGGCGCGTGTCGTCGAAGGCGTTGCCGAGGACGTCGTCGAACGCAGCGAGGCCTTCGGCAAAGCCATGGCCGCGAGCATCTTCGCCTGGTCGCAAAACGACGGCGGCGCCACGGTCCTCAACATGGGTTTCCCAGAAGACTGGGAGCTCCCCAAGGGCGACGACAAATGGGTGCCGACCAACGTCGTCCGGCAACAACAGCTGCCGCTGCTGCCCGAATGGGGCAACAACCGCACCTTTGCCACGCCCGAGGGCGCCGCCTGTCCGACGCCGGGCAACCCCGCCTTCAGCATCGAGCCCGATACGCAATTCTACAAGGAGGCGAACGAGGTCTACGAGGCGGTAAAGAACGCAACGCCTGAACAGATGGCCATCGCCCGCTTCTGGTCAGACGATCCGATGCTGTCGATGACACCTCCCGGCCACTGGGTATCGATCGCCCTGCAGGTCGCCGACAGCGCCAATCTCGGGCTCGAGGACAACGTCGATCTGCTGGCGCGCATGGGCATAGCCATGTCGGACGCCTTCGTCGGCTGCTGGCACGCGAAGTTCGAATACAACCTCATCCGGCCGATCACCTACATCAAGAAGAACATCGACCCCAAGTGGGAGCCCATCCTCAACACGCCGCCCTTCCCCGAGTATCCGAGCGGCCACAGCACGGTGTCCGGCGCGATGGATGGCGTGCTGACGGCGTTCTTCGGCGAGGATTATGCGTTCGAGGACAAGACGGGCTCGCCCGACGGCCGCAACCCGCGCAAGTACGCCAACTTTCACGAGGCGGCGGAAGAAGCCGGTATCTCGCGGCTTTACGGCGGCATCCACTTCAAATCCGCCATTGTCGATGGCCTGACGCAGGGCCGCTGCATCGCGCAATACGCCATCGCGCTGAAGACGAGGAAATGATCATGCGCCTTACGCTGAAATCTTCCCTCGCGCTCATAGCCGCCCTGTTCAGCTCGGAGGCCGCATTCGCGCAGGGGCCCGCCGTCCCCAGCTTCGTCGATGAGACCGGCAGCTCGGGCATCACCACCAGCTACGATGGCGACTGGTTCTTCATCGTCGGCGGCGGCGTTGCCGCGTTCGACTGCGATGACGATGGCTATGCCGATATCGTGTTGCCGGGCGGTGCGTCGAAGGCGCAGCTCTATCGCAACACCAGCAAGCGAGGCGGCAGCCTGACGTTCGAGCCACAGCCGAGCGGGCTCGAACTCGACAACGTCTCCGGCGCCTATCCGGCCGATATCGACAGCGACGGGATCACCGACCTCATCGTGCTGCGCGTGGGCGAGAATGTCGCCATGCGCGGTCTCGGCGCCTGCAAGTTCGAGCGCGCCAACGAGGCCTGGGGTTTTGACGGCGGCGACGCCTGGTCGACGGCGCTGGCGGCGACCTGGGAGAAGGGCGCCACATGGCCGACCATCGCCGTCGGCAACTATGTCGACCGGCTGGAAGACATCTCGCCCTGGGGTTCGTGCACCGACAACTGGCTGCATCGGGGCGGTGACGGCAAGTTCGCCGCGCCGCTGCCGCTGAAACCGAGCTTCTGCGCGCTCTCGATGCTGTTCACCGACTGGAACCGTTCCGGCACGCCCAGCCTCCGCGTCTCCAACGACCGCGAGTATTACGAGGGGGGCCAGGAGCAGATGTGGAAGCTCGATCCTGGTGCCGAGCCGGTGGCGCTGAAACCCGCCGATGGCTGGAAGACCCTGCGCATCTGGGGCATGGGCATCGCCAGCTACGATCTCGATAGCGACGGCTATCCGGAATATTTCCTCACCAGCATGGCCGACAACAAGTTGCAGACGCTGACCGCGCCTGGCCCGAAGCCCGACTACAAGGACGTCGCCTTTGCTAAGGGTGTCACCGCCCATCGGCCCTATACCGGCGACGACCTGAAGCCGAGTACGGCCTGGCATGCGCAGTTCGACGACGTGAACAATGATGGGCTGGCCGACCTGTTCGTCGCCAAGGGCAATGTCGACAAGATGCCCGATTTCGCCATGCACGACCCGAACAACCTGCTGCTGCAAGGGGCTGAGGGCAAGTTCGTCGAAGCGGGCGACAAGGCCGGCATCTCGAACAACGGCAACTCGCGCGGTGGTGCGCTGGTCGATTTCAACATGGATGGGCTGCTCGACCTGGTCGTCACCAACCGCCGCACGGGCGCGCAGGTCTGGCGCAACACCGGCGCCGGCGAGGCCAACTGGATCTCGTTCCAGCTTAAGCAGCCGGCGCCCAACGAGCATGCGATCGGCTCCTGGATCGAGGTGAAGCATGGC